>JAISIO010000171.1 GCA_031262005.1 Bacteroidales bacterium | reverse complement strand
ACCAATGGTATTCCAATTACAGCAGGTGGAAAATTCAATTATGTGAATTTTTACCCTCGTTTTTCGGTAAAAAACACAAGTGCTTGCGTAGAGCGATTTTTTAAAGTGGAAATTTCACTACCAACAGCTCTTGTCAATACTAATTTCGATTCGCTACAAAATCATTTTTCTCGTTTTGAAAACGGTTATTCCATATTTAGTATTTTTCACAAATCTCCCTTGTTTCAAAATGAACTTGCAAATGTTGCCGAAGCGCACCTTATACTCAATGCGCAGAATTACAGCACTTTTTCCGAAGGAGAAATTGGCATCACATTATTTTTCAGTGCCGGCACTCACACTCACACTTACAAGTGTAAAGAATTGTTGTTATTCAAAAACAAACAATTGGAATTGAGTGATTTCACGGTGGAACAAGCTGTTCTTGAGGAATAAACTACCTGAGTACACAGTGTACAAAACGCTGTTTTTCGTGCAAATCATGCAAAATTTCAACCTGAGAATAGCCCGAATCTTTAAACAATTGTTGTGTTTCAACGCCCAAATTTTCATTGATTTCGCACACTAACAATCCGTGTGGTTGCAATAGTTGCAGACCGAGTTGCGCCAAGGCATCATAAAACAATAACGGATTTTCGTTGCTTACGAAGAGAGCCAAATCCGGTTCAAAATTGAGAACATTGGCGTGCATTGCCGCCTTTTCCGACTGCATAACGTAAGGCGGATTGCTCACTAAAACCGAACACGGTGGCAATTGCTCGCTTGCCTGCGGTTGTAAAATATCGCAGTGTATGAATGTAACGTCGGCATTGTTGCGCTCGGCATTGCGGTTGGCAATTTCCAGAGCAGCGGTAGAAATATCACAGGCATACACGGTGGCTTGCGGCAGATGTTTTTTTAACGCAATTGCAATACAGCCACTGCCGGTGCAAGCATCTACAATTGTAGGATTTTCGAGGAATTGCAGTTGTTTTATCAGCCGGTACACAAGCAATTCCGTCTCTTGACGAGGAATGAGCACTGCCGGCGAAACTTCAAATTCCAAACCGTAAAAATCAGCCTTAGTCCGTATGTATTGTACCGGCTCATTGCATTGCAGGCGTTCGAGTGATTGTAATAAAAATTGTTCATCAGCCGACACAAGTTCTTTGTTTGGGTTTGTACTGCATTCAGCAGAAGTAATAGAACAATCTTCGGCAAGCAAATTCAAAATTGCCGAAATTTCGTTTGGCGGATAGAGTTCCTGTAATTTCGTTTGGTATAAGTGCTTTATTGCGGAAATTGTCATAAATAGTGGCGAATGTTAATTAAATCATAAGAGGAAGTTTATACAACCGACAAAATTACTACTTTTACACACATTTGAATTGTAGCATTGATAAAAATAACTCTATGAAGCACGAAAAATATATGCAACGCTGTATTGAGCTTGCCGAACAAGCTTTTGGGAATACCTATCCCAACCCTCTGGTAGGGAGTGTAATTATATATAACAATCACATAATCGGCGAAGGTTTTCACGCACGTGCCGGCGAAGCACATGCCGAAGTGAATGCTATTCAATCGGTTGCAGACAAAGAATTATTAAAAGACAGTACACTCTATGTTAATTTAGAACCCTGCTCTCATTTTGGCAAAACACCGCCATGTTGCGATTTGATAATAGCACGTTCTATTCCTCGAGTGGTGGTTGGCTGCGTTGATTCATACAGTGAAGTTGCCGGGCGAGGTATCGAGAAATTACGTGCGCACGGTGTAGAAGTTACGGTTGGCGTGTTGGAACAAGAATGTCGAGCAGTAAACAAACGTTTTTTTACCTATCATGAAAAACAGCGTCCGTACATAATTCTGAAATGGGCTCAAACTGCCGATGGCTACATTGACAAAGCTGCCAATCAAAAACCATCGACCAAAGGCGTGGCTATAACCGACGAAGACTGCCGAAAAGAAGTGCACACATGGCGCACTCAAGAACAGGCTATTTTGGTAGGAACAAACACTGCGTTATTCGACAATCCCGACTTAACGGCTCGACTTGCCGAAGGACACAATCCGTTACGAGCAGTTATAGATTTGCACAATCGCTTACCCGAAACGTTACACGTAAAAAACGGCAAAGTGCCCACTGTTATCTATACTCTCAATCCACAGGAATCACGCACCAATGTAGCGTATGTTCGTATTACGGATAAAGAAGCATTGTGGAACGAAATTTTCGCCGATTTGTATCGCAGAAGAATACAATCCATTATCATAGAAGGCGGCGCAAAAATTTTAAACAATTGCATTGCCCAAAATCTGTGGGACGAAATGCGGATTTTGACCGTACCCGTTACATTCGGCGCAGGCGTGAAAGCTCCAGCCATTACATTACAACCCATACGTAGAACACGTATAGGAAACGCCGAATGTGCTCTTTATATGAATGCGCAATAGAAAACTTCAAAAATATTGTTTCGATTCCGCTCAACGACCGCACACTTTTTTCAATTTGTTTTTTTCAACGAAAAATGCGTACTTTGCACGCCTAAAATTATATATGTATATGAACAACAAAACTCTTCCTTTTTCAGGAGAACAAATACAAGAAATTATTGCTCAATACCCTACTCCGTTTCACATTTACGACGAGGCGGCAATGATAGATAATGCACAAAAATTCAAAGCAGCCTTTGCGTGGAATAAAGGGTTTAAAGAATTTTTTGCGGTAAAAGCAAATCCCAATCCATATATCATAAAATCGCTTGCTCAGTGTGATTTTGGCTGCGATTGCAGTTCCTATCCCGAATTGCTGCTTGCCGAAAAAGCAGGAATTATAGGTGAAAACATTATGTTTACATCAAACAATACGGCTGCTTACGAATTTCAAAAAGCGCGCGAACTTGGTGCGGTTATCAATCTCGATGATATAAGCCATATAGACTATCTGGAACAAAAAGCAGGTTTGCCCGATTTGCTTTCGTTTCGCTACAATCCCGGTGCGCTCAAAGAAGGCAACGCTATAATAGGACACCCCGAAGAGGCAAAATATGGTTTTACCGAAGCTCAATTGTTTGAGGGCTATCGCTTGTTGCAACAAAAAGGCGTAACCCGCTTCGGCATACACACTATGGTGGCATCAAATGAACTCAATGGCGATTATTTTATAGAAACCGCCGACATTATGTTTAACTTAATTGTTCGTTTGCATAAAGAACTTGGTATTCGTTTTGAATTTGTAAACCTTGGCGGTGGCATAGGCATTCCGTATCGTCCGGAGCAAACTGCGGTAAACATGAATTATGTGAGTGCTGGAATCAAGAAAAAATACGATGAAATTATTGTAGCCAATAATCTCGACCCACTCAAATTATTTTTTGAATCGGGACGCTACATTGCCGGACCTTATGGGTATTTGGTAACACGAGTAAAACATTTCAAACATACCTATCGCGAGTATGCAGGCGTAGATGCAAGTATGCACAATCTGATGCGTCCGGCACTGTATGGTGCTTATCACCACATAACTGTTGTGGGCAAAGAACAAGAGCCGCATAATTGCATATATGACGTAACCGGTTCGCTGTGCGAAAATAACGACAAATTTGCTATTCAACGTCCATTACCTCAACTGGAAAAAGGCGATATTATAGTAATTCACGATACCGGAGCACACGGATACGCTATGGGATTTAACTACAATGCCAAATTGCGTTCGGCAGAATTATTGCTACGTCCCAACGGTAGCGTGCAACAAATTCGTCGTGCCGAAACAGTGGAAGACTATTTTGCTACGCTTGATTTCGACAAACTTTTGGCGTTTTCGTGAAAAAATAGTTTATACGAAATAGCCCCTGCAATTAGTCGGCTATTAAATTGAGCTGTTATTGAGTATATTATACTGTAAGAAATTAAGAAAAAGGAGAATAGTATGGCAACAATTTACAATTTTGAAGTTTTAGATCAAAAAGGTCAAAAAGTATCACTGTCACAGTATAAAGGGAAAGTATTATTGGTAGTTAATACTGCAACAAAATGTGGACTTACCCCACAATATGAAGCACTCGAAAGATTGTATGAAAAATACCATGAAAAGAGATTAGAAATTCTGGATTTTCCTTGTAATCAATTTAATGAACAAGCACCAGAAGATGATGAAGGTATCAACACATTCTGTAGTTTGAAATATCATACCACATTCCAGCGATTTAAAAAAATTGATGTGAATGGTGAAAATGCGGAACCTTTATTTACATGGCTTAAAGAGCAAATACCAAATGGCGTTGGAAATCTGAAAACAAAACTATTTGAAAAAATGGTAAAAAGATTAACGCCAAATAATAAAACAGGTGATATTAAATGGAATTTTGAGAAGTTTTTGATTGACAAGGAGGGAAAACCAGTAGGTCGATTTTCACCTGCATTGAAACCAGATAAAATAGAAAAAGAAATTGTAAAATTGTTGTAGTAGAGAACTGAATAGTTGCACTATACTCCCTCCTCTTTAATGCGGTAATTTTTTGATTTACCGCATTTTTTATTAGTTAAATTTGCTTTTTTAATTGACCTTACGAAGATTTACCGGAATCTAATAATTGTATTTGATGTGTTTTTGGGCGATATAGACAAAGTATTGCAAATCATTTAAAACAGAGAGCAAAACACGCAAAACAATTCATTTTACAATGATTACAACGTATGGCGTAAAACGCAACATTTACAGCGGGAACATTCAATCAAACGTAACAATGAAAGACTTGTTTGCGTGATTTTACCGGGCTGTAACTACAAAAAAACAACACTTACAGCCCAATAAACAAGCAATCAAAACCCTCGCCAAACGGCAAAAATGCGTACTTATCAAATAAAATTTTCATTTCTTTGAATGCATATAAAGCCCTTGCCCTAAAATTGCGGGCTTTTCGTATTGTTTTATGTAATTTTTGATACATTTGCACTGCAAAATACAAAAGGTGAACCTCGAAGAGCAACATATACGCTACCTATCGGATTTGGCAACGAACGAAACCGCTGTTATAATCAAAATAAAAGGCTATGGAGCGTTTCGCAAACGCATACGCGAAATGGGTTTCGTGCGTGGCACGGCAATAAAAGTTATAAAAAAAGCTCCGCTGCAAGACCCTATTGAATATGAATTGATGGGACACCGAGTTTCGTTGCGCACAAGCGAAGCACAACTTATTGAAATTGCAACTCCTGAAGATTTTCAGCGTGCCGACACTCAAACACATATTGATATTTCGTGCCGTGAAGATGTAAAACAACAGAAAAAAAATTTCAGCAAAACCATTCAAGTGGCATTGGTGGGTAATCCTAATTGCGGGAAAACCAGCATTTTTAATCAAATTACCGGCAAACACGAGCGAGTGGGCAATTACAGCGGGGTTACCGTGGGTGCCAAAACGGCAAACTTCAATTTGCAAGATTATACTATTGAACTCACCGATTTGCCCGGAACATACTCTATTTCGGAATATTCACCCGAAGAACTGTTTGTGCGCGAACATCTGTCCGAAAAATTGCCTGATGTGGTAATCAACGTAGTTGATGCCTCGAATCTGGAGCGCAATTTGTTTCTTACCACGCAATTAATCGACATGAACATTCGAGTGATTATTGCACTCAACATGTACGATGAATTGCTAAAAAAAGGAGACAGACTTGATTATCACTATTTAAGTAAACTGATTGGCATTCCCATAGTTCCTACGGTTGCAACCAATGCAAAAGGCATAGGCACTCTGCTTGATAAGGTGATTGATGTGTTTGAAGAAACCGAAACCACGCGCCATATTCATATTTCTTACGGCAACGACATCAATTCGTCTATTCAGCGCATAAAAGCCGCCGTAAAAAAACACGATACCATTAACGATAGTTTGCACTCGCAATTTGTGGCAATTAAACTTTTGGAAGACGACAAAACCTTCAAGGAACATATTCGGTCGTTCGACAATTCACAGGAAATTATAACTATTGCGCAGGAAGAAGTTCAACGTTTGGAACGAGAGCACAACACTAAAACCGAAACGCTCATAACCGATGCAAAATATGCGTTTATACGCGGCGCACTGAAAGAAACCTATACTTCGAGCAGTATTCAAAAAGAACCCAAAGGCTACAAAGCCGACGCATTATTAACGCACCGCTGGTTAGGCATTCCGTTATTTGTATTATTTATGTGGGCAATGTTTCACCTCACGTTCTCGCTTGGCTCTTACCCTATGACGTGGATAGAAAACGGTGTTGATGCTTTGCGCATGCTTACACAAAATTCTATGCAAGAAGGAATGCTGTGCGATTTACTCGTCGATGGAATTATTGGCGGTGTGGGTGGTGTAATTGTATTTCTACCCAATATTTTGATTTTATTCTTCTGTATTTCGCTTATGGAAGATACCGGCTATATGGCTCGCGCAGCATTTATTATGGATAAAATAATGCACTCCATAGGTTTACACGGCAAATCGTTTATACCAATGCTTATGGGCTTTGGCTGCAATGTGCCTGCAATTATGGCAACTCGCACGCTCGATAGTAAAAAAGACCGTTTGCTTACTATACTTATCATTCCGTTTATGTCATGCAGCGCACGTTTACCCGTGTATATCCTATTTATATCCGCTTTTTTCGTACAATATCAAAGTCTTATTTTGTTGAGTTTGTACCTATTTGGTATTTTGCTTGCAGCGCTTATGGCAATCATATTTAAGAAACTATTTTTCAAAAAAGCCGACGTGCCTTTCGTAATGGAGTTACCGCCATATCGTATGCCGACTTTGCGCAACATAGGTTCCCACACATGGAACAAAAGCGTGCAATATCTTACCAAAATGGGAACCGTCATTTTGGTTGCCTCTATTTTACTGTGGGCATTAGGATATTTTCCGAGGGAAGAAGTAAACGAGTTGGCGAGTAAACAAGTTGAGGAGGTTGAAAATTTGCACATTGATAAATTGTACAGTTCGTTCGATACTTCTCAATTTAAAAACTCGGAAGCCAACCAACTTGAGAACAGTTATCTCGGAAGACTTGGTCATTTTGTAGAGCCGGCAATTGCTCCGCTTGGTTTTGATTGGAAAATAGGTATTAGTGTAATTACAGGTATGTTTGCCAAAGAACTCGTAGTAAGTTCTATGGGAGTGTTATATCGCTCTCCCGATGACGAAAGCGAAATTTCGTCGCATAACTTAACCGAAAAACTACACCAACAACGGTATGAGACAGGAGTAAAAAAAGGCGAGAAAATCTTTACTCCGTTACTTGCCTATTCATTCATGCTGTTTATTTTACTGTACTTTCCGTGTGTGGCGGTTTTTGCCGCTATTCGCCACGAAGTGGGTTTGCGATGGGCTATTTTCTCTGCATTCTACACCACTGCGCTGGCATGGATAGTTGCCTATATTGTATATAACGTCGGATCTATTTTTCTATGACACAAGAAATTATAACAATACTACTCATTGCTGCCGCCGTAATTTTTGCGGTGTATAAAATATTTGGCATATTTCGTAAAAAGAATACTAATTCGTGCTGCGAAACATGTGAAGATTGCGCAAATTGCAAACAACAAAAAAGGTAGTATAATATTTATATTTGCAGTGCGATTTTTCAACAAAAGATACATCGAACAAAAAAAAGTACTATATTCGTAGCAAATTTTCTCAAGATATGAACGCGCAAGTAAGTATAATTATGGGGAGTACCTCCGATTTGCCGGTAATGGAAAAGGCGGCAAAAGTTTTAAACAATTTCAAAATACCGTTTGAAATACATGCTCTCTCGGCTCATCGCACTCCCGAAGCAGTTGAACAATTTGCAAAAAATGCTGAAGCAAACGGTATCCAAGTAATTATAGCCGCTGCGGGAATGGCTGCTCATTTGCCTGGCGTAATAGCTTCAATGACAACACTTCCTGTAATTGGTGTACCTATAAAAGCAAGTCTCGAAGGTTTAGACGCCTTGCTTGCTATTGTTCAAATGCCTCCCGGAATTCCTGTAGCTACCGTAGGAATTAATGCTGCCGAAAATGCCGGAATACTTGCAGTTCAGTGCATAGCGGTCGGCGACACTCGCATTCGTGAAGAATTAAAACGCTACAAAGTAACGTTGAAAGAGAAAATTGAAAAAGCAAATACCGAATTAAAAACCATTACTTTTGAATACAAAACCAATTAAATTTTGTTATATGTCTGTTTTAAACAAATTACAGTCCCATAGAAAATCATTTCGCAGCAGCATAGTGTGCATCTTTGCGTGTTTCTTTGTTTTTTCATGCCAACTTACCGAACAGCAATCCGATAAATCACTCGAAACAAATACCGATAGTATCTTAGAACAAATTGAAAATCAATCTATAACGAACACCGCTAACGATTTTGCATTACCACAAGTGGAAATGGAAGTTGTTACCGCAGTGTCGCCGGCAAATTCTCAAGAAGAGGAAGTTGAAGTGTTTCAATTACAAGTTGTGGAGCAAACGGTGGTAACGCCTGTAAAAAAAGACGTTCCGGAAATCCCAACAGTAGAACAAACAGAAGAACCTGCAATAACACAACTACCTGTGGAACAAGCAAAACAAAGCACAGCAACAACGAAACCTGAGACAAAAACAGAAGCAAAACCGGAAACGAAATCGGAGACTGCAACTCAACAAACAAAATCACGAGGAACTACAACCGCACCGCGCAATAGCAAAAAAGACCGCATTACAACACGCGAGTTGCTTCCAACGCCTATGTGGGTGGTGGTTGTTACAAGCACCGCAAACGAAGCCGATGCAATTCGCCTAAGCAGCCAGTACTGGTCGCTCGGATATAAATCAAATTATTTTTGGTCACCCGACTATGAAAGCACCAACGAACAAATATTCAAAGTGTTTTTAGGTCCTTTCGTAAGTCAAGCAATGGCAGAACAATTTGTGAACGAAAAAAATGACCCAAATTATCAAATAGTTTATTTACAATAATTTTTAAATTTTACGTATTATGGCACTATTGTATATCATGGTAGCCACTGCCGCAGCACTTGCGTTCATTGGCTTTTTCTACTCCTCAGTGAAAGGACGAAAACCTTCGTCGGTAGTATCAATTTCGCAAATGAAAACCAAACTCCTTGCCGAACGTGATTGGATTAATGTGGTGGCTGTTTTCATTTTACCGTGTGTAATTGTGTACAATTTTTTCGCATTTCTTGCTCATGGGATTGCTGCCATTGGCGAATTTTTGGTGTTCATTGCAAGCAAAATTCGTTGGGTTGTGCTGTGGATTTGGAACGAAGTAATTATTGCAGTTGTATATTCGCTGCTCAAACTTGCAGCGCATTATGTGTTTGTAATTTCATGGAAAATGTTCCGTTTTGCGTGTGTTACAGTTAAAGAAGCATACAAAAAACAATCATTTGCCGCTGCCTGCTTATACACAGCAATGAGCGTTGCAGCACTATTAGTTGCCTATTTTGCTTTTATGTTCTTCCCTTACTTAGAAGTATTGTGCGCAGGTATTTTCGTTGCTTGCCTTGTTACACAGTTTGCCGTTTTCAAAGCAACAGCAGTAGTGCGTAGTGTACAATTTTCAAAAGGAAACGCCCGTGTAAGCTACAAAACATTTGTACTATGGTTAGTAGGAGCTGTTTGTTTTACTCTATTGGCAGTTATTTTACAAGCATTTGCTTCTAACGTTATTATCCAAAGTATTTCCATCACCCTTGCACAAATTCTTACTCCGCTTATCATACTGTTCGGACTTGCTATTTTGGGCGCATCGGTGTTTTTGCCGGCATATATAGCCGAAAACGGTGAAGATTTTTCTGTTATTGATTTCATTAAAGCCTTTGTGGTGCGCATTCCTAAACTTATTATTTCGTTGCCGTTTGCTCACTTCGGAGTCCTTGTAGCTACCGTTATTCCTGCAATTATTGCTTTTGTACTTTATTTGGGCATTGTAAGTATTTCACAATCAGACTACGTTGATTATATTCTTGTAACAGATTCGATTTATGATAAAAACTGTGCAAAAATAGAGAATGCGCAAGCCATAGCAACGCTTGAATACACTCGCGACACCACGTTGCAAGCTATTGACAAAAAAATACAAGCTGCCGAAGCAACAAAACAAGCTGCCGAACAAGCAAAGAGTATTATAAAACATGACAATATTCACACATTCGGCGGAGATGTGTACGAAGGCGATACACAATTTTTCACAATTCCTGTAACCGACGGAATGTTCACCTATACATGGCAAATAAGCGATATAGATGGAAATGTTATTCTAAGTACTCAAACAGGACGACAAGGAAACTCGCAATCTACCGGATTTTCAACCATTTGGCAACAAACCGGTACATTTGAAGTATTACTTGCAACCGAAGACGGCAATACGGTGCAAACGGTAGTAAATGTGTTGCCGAAAGCCGATAAACCCGAAAATGAAACTCGTCCCCCCTATTTTGTAACAATTGATGAAGCAAATCAAGCGTTTGCAAATGCCTCAACCGAAATTGAAATTGCAAACGCTCTTGCGGAAAGCAAAACAAAATTTTTTAACGAACAAATTAACAGCATGAAAGACACATCTACAATAGGGATCGGTGTAATTCTTCCTTGGATTTTGGCAAGTATCGGATACGCCTTGTTACTTATCGGATTGCTCGTTATGGCGTTTATTTACTGCGTTGTATTCTTTTTCGATTTGTACGATTATGAACAACAACCGCAGTATTATTTTCAAAAATTATACGCAGAATTGCAAGAAAAAAATGCAAATCAACCATTGTTAGGAATATTTGCACTCATTGTGGCAGCGGCACTTTGCTGCTTGTGTTGTTGTTAATAACAATCACTATACACTCTTTATAACAAGAACTGTTAAGAAAAACGTCATTGGCTGCAAAGGAGTCAATGACGTTTTAATTTTTCGGTTAGTGAACGTAGCGAAATATCAATTAAAGTGTATCTTTGCACACGATATACAAACAACTATTACATGAGAAATCTTACCATAGGCATTACCCACGGCGATTATAACAGTATCAACTACGAAATAATTTTAAAAGCACTCAGCGACCCACGTGTGTATGAAAATAATACAATTATACTATATGGTTCATCACGAGTACTTTCATTTTATAGAAAATCGCTTGATATTCAAAAATTTAATTTTACCGTTATTCCCAATGCTGCTGCCGCTCATGCTAATAGCATTAACTTGATAGAATGCGTTCAAGGCGATGTAAAAGTAGAACCCGGCACTTCAACCATTGAAGCAGGTAAAGCCGCATTCAATGCGCTTACGTTAGCCGTTGCCGACTTGAAAAACAGAGCTATTGATTGTGTGGTAACGGCACCTATCAATAAAAAAAATATCAACGATGCCGGATTTCATTTTCCCGGACATACAGAATACTTGGCAGAGGAATTTAACAGCCCAAAACACTTGATGCTACTCATGAACGATTTTATGAAAATGGGCGTAGTGGCAGGTCATATACCGATTGCCAATGTGGCAACATACGTAACCAAAGAGCGTATTTTAGAAAAATTGGAAGTTCTTAACGAATGTATGACACGTGATTTTAAAATCACAAAACCGCGTATTGCAGTTTTTGGACTTAATCCTCATGCCGGAGACAACGGCGTGATTGGCAATGAAGAACAAACGGTAATAATTCCGGCAATAAAAGCAGCTCGCGACAAAGGAATTATGGCACTTGGTCCCTACGCTGCCGACGGATTTTTCGGTTCACACGACTATACACACTTCGATGCTATTCTTGGTATGTATCACGACCAAGCACTTGCTCCATTCAAAGCTACCGATTTTGATTCGGCAGTAAATTACACCGCAGGATTACCCATTGTGCGAGTTTCGCCGGGGCATGGTACCGCTTACAATTTAGCAAATCAAAATCAGGCATCGGAGAGTTCGCTGCTACAAGCAATCTTTACGGCGTGCGATATATGCCATGCGCGCGAAGAATATGATGATCTCATGAAAAATCATTTGGGCTAAATCGCATAAAAACAGTTTCTGCAACTGTTTTTGTGATAGTATTATAGTAAGGCGATTCGCACCTGCTATTTTTTCCGTAACGAAATTTGCGCCAACTTTTCCACCCAAGCAAACAAATATCCTACACAAGAAGATAGAGTAATTGCGAGAATTGTTATTATTGTAAATACCAACCATTCATTATAACCTTCAAAAATACTTCGAGGTATCTTTATAAGTAGTAAAAACACCAACGGATGGAACAAGAATATGGTTAATCCGTGTTTGGTGTATTGCGCATACATCCACGCAAATACGGAATTTCGTTTACAAAAATTGACCGCTCGAATAATGTAGTTTGAAAAGATATATAGAATGCAGAGCAAGCCTACCGAAAATGCTAAGAATATAAATGTTGAAGGGAATTTATTTTTCTGCATGCTCGGCGAAACGTCGAAAAACAGTATGGACACCACAACAATTGCTGCGCAACTGAGTACTATAAGTATTGCATTGCGAATTTGGTATTTTTTCAATTGCATAAACGAAGTAAAAAACAAACCCAAATACGTAAAAAAACCATACGAAACCAATTGTTTTGAAAAATGCATCATGTTACCTGAGAATGGTATTATTTTACATTGCAACAATACAAGTAATGTAGCAAAAATAACAAACGGCGCGAAACGCAACAACGACGTTAAAAAATGTTCGTAATATGAACGTAAAAATGGAAAAATAGCCATCACCAACAAATACACCGGCACAAACCACAATGCCCACATTAAGATATTAGGCTTACAAGGCCATGGATTAAAATACAAAAACCAATTAGCTATTGCTTCACTTATGTCTGTTGATGGGGAAGAAACCAGAAACGTAATTATCAGACACAGTGCCGCATAGAACCAATAGGGAAATAATATCCGTTTAAAACGAATAAGATAAAATTTCAACAACGGTTTTTTGCTTGCCATACCATTACTCGCACCGGCTATTACGAAAAATAACTGTGTTCCTATTAATAGATAGGTTTTAAAAATACTACCATGAAAGAATCCCATCCAAAATAAACAATGGTTGAACACTACCCATATCATAGCAAAACCTCGAAAAGTATCTAAGCGTTCATCTCGGAATTTTGATTTCGTTACTCCCTCTTGTGTTGCATTCATTGATATGTATTTTTGTGCTTTGTAATTATATGATAATTTTATTTTTTATACAACACTTTATCTTTCAAATAAAACTGTGCTGTATCCAAAAACACTTCGGGGTGAATTGGAAATGTTAGTATTAGAGCTTTGCGTAATTCCGGTGTTGGCGGCACATAATACGGAATGTTTGCTGCATCTAATTTTATTTTCACTCCGGCGTTGTAACTAACGTGTAGGCGAGGTATTTCTTTAGTTTCCGAAAGTACGGTTAGTAAATTATTTATTTTAGCATGTTGTTCGCCTATTCTTTGTTTTACATGTAAAGATACAATGATAGTATTCATTAGTAATAATCCATACACAACATAGCGTAATCGCAGCAGTAATCGCAATGTATGTCTTTCTTTCTCTAAATATAGACAAATTACAAGCGGAAAGGCATACATAAAAGGATAATACCGAGCAAACCAACCTGCAGGTAGAACAAACATACCTCCAAATAGAATGGTCAAAAAAATACTATACGGCAATCGATCTTTGTTACGAAACCAATCCCTTTTATACACAATAATACTTATGTACAACAATAAGGAAAGTAGCACAATCCATGAAAAATAAAATCCCCAGCCATAGATTCGTGGCGCACGAATAGTTATATCAAGAAAGGGAAAATTATCCGTTGTTGTAACTTGCACTTTGGGTTGTGCAAAAACAGAAGTAAAAACACTATACACTGCCGATTTGTTTTGGAAAAAAGAAGGCGTAATTATAGGAATTATATCATATTTATCTTTGCCCATTAAGGGATAAAGCGGTTGTTTATGATCAATACTATTAGTTATGTACGGATTAAACGACACAGCAAAAACGCTCACACAAACAGCTATAACACAAGGTTTTAACAAACTATAAATAATATTCGCTTTCTTCGTAAAAAACCAATAAACAAAAAAACATATAAATACAAAACCACCCCAAAAGAACAAATTAAATTTTACACTTATCATAAGCATAATAAGTACTGCTATGAATATTTGCAAAAATACCGTTGGCTGTTTTTCGTAAGAAATTAATGCAAAAATCGTAAGAAATATAAGTAGATACGACGCCCAATCAATATTCAGCGTAAAAAGTTGACTGATTACAACCGGACAAAGGACAAACATGCAAGCAAAGAAAATACTTTTCCATTGTGATAAAAAAGTAAAAATCTTACGCAAAAAAGAGAAACATAAGAATCCTGAAGCTGTAACAATAATAAAATTTACCGCTTTACCCGATTCTATATTTCCTGTTAGACTATACATAGTTGCGGCTATCGTTTCCAATCCTTTGGCATAGTGATTTACCCAAATATCGGAATGAACAATTGGTTCGTGCGAATGCCATGTATAGATAGGATTCCAGCCATTTGTAAGTCGAAATATTATATCCTGATGATACCATTGTCCATCGTAAGCAAAATCATACGTAAGAGAAGCTATAACTAATGCTGTACTAACAATGGCAAGAACCATAAGCGATGCTCCAATGAACTGCTTAAGATTATTGCCGTTCAAAAAGAACATAAGTAACAACGACAAAAGTACCGACAAAGGAAATATAACTGGATTGATAGACGAACCACAAATAAAGAAAATTGTGGCAATGCAGAGAGCAAAGACAGGAATTGCCAACAAACCAACACCTATAACAAACGAAAGGCGATGGCTCAGATCGTTATTTTTTCGCAAATCATTAGCAAAGGCTTCCGTTATAACAGAAACCAAAGTACGCAATTTTCGATGCATATTCTATGCTCTTCTTTCCCCAATCACTAATAATTCAAGAACACCAAATAAGAAAGCATGATGCTAAATCGCGAAAAATCTCGCAATGTACTGTTGATAGCTGTATTCTCTGCTCCTCCTAAATTCAATGAATTGCGATTAACGTATGCTACACGCACATTCACTTCACTGCTATAAAAATGTTTTCTTGTAGAACGAATACCTAAGTGTACCACAGGTTCCCACCAATTAGTATTCATGTTGATAAAATATGGTTGTCCGCCGCTTACTGTTTGTTTAAAAACAGGAATATCACCGCCAAAGAGAGGATATTTCACCCATTGCATACCGGCACCCATTACCACGCCTCGTTTTGCACGACTATGACTTGTAGCCGCATTGCCTATATTGAAATCAATAGTACATGGTATGCGAAGCATTACATTTGTACCACCACCGGTACTTTTATTGTAGGCTCTACCAAAACTAAACAATGGTTCGGCAGCCAATGCTATTGAAAATGTATTCGAAAATTCAAATACATTAATACGTCCACCAACAGCTAACGTTGCAAAATTCACTTGTTTGTGCAGCACAGCATCGTTATCGTGTCCTACATTACCCGAAATCTGAGCAAAGTCTAAACCAACTGTTCCTCCCACCTGCAAAAATGTGCGACTAAGAATTTGTGCCGAAGCCGACACCGAAAGTGCAACACCTATAAAAATAGCTAAACATTTTTTCATACTCATCTGTTTTTAAATTATTACTTTTTGAATTAATTTTTTATACTCTTTGTTTTGTTTTATATAATATTTTATGTACTCCACATCTATTTGACGGTATTTTTTACGATAGTCTATATACCGTTTGTTGCGTACGGATTCAAGCATATTGTCTTCTTTGAGCAATGCACTATTTTCGGAAAAAAGTTTCTCTTCCGATTTTAAAATTTCTGCAAATTCAGGCAAACTGTTCTGTATTTGTTTCAATTCAGATTGTATTCTACTCACGTTGTATGCATATTCCTCTACGGCAGCTATATATCGAGCGTCTTCATTGCTATCATATACAACTTTCGATTTAGCTATAAGCAATGTATTGGCATATTGTCCTGCAAGCGAGGTATATTCCTTCAGTAAGGTATTAAGTGCAGCAAAATTGCTTTCCAAAGTATTTACAATTTCCTCAACACCAATAGTATACAAACTATCAATCTTTCTCATATTTTTAGTAAATACCTCTTTGGTAATAGATTTATCAGTAATATACACCATAGGCATATTACTATCTTTATTTTTAATGTACTTACGTAAAATTCTCGTATTTCGTTCATTAAGTGCTTTGGCAGTTTGTTGATTTTCGAGAGCTCTTCGAGGGTCTACTTTAAGTGAGTTACCCAGAAGTTCTTCGTACTTTTGCATAGTTTCCGCCGAAAGTTCATGTAACGAATCGGCTTTTTCCAGCAAATCCATACCTATATAAAGATCGTCGTTGCGTTGCGTTACCGGTCGTGGTTGAGTTTTAATAGTTTCAATGTTGAATTTTTGCGTATTTTTATCAAGCCAAGCAACCAATGTTGGTATTTGCGTTGTCAGTTTTTGTATATTTTGCTGCGATTTTGCATATCGTTTGCTCAATGCTTGGTTTTGTGCTTGATGCTGTTTATTGTAGTCCAACAAATCATGTTTCCAGTTGTTGCTGCGGGTTTGCGACAATTTTAAACGTTTAGCATCATCTTTTATTGCTATTTGGAACAGTGTATCGGCTTTTTGTGCATACAACAGCGTATTTCGCAAATCCTCTTGTGTGGAAAATAAATGTCCGTTTTCATCTAAATAATGATATTTAACGAACAATTCCACCACATAAAAATTATAAAAAGCTGCGTTCAAATGAGCAAATGGATTTTGCTGCAACACTTCGGAAGCGAGTATTTTATACTTTTCTATCTGTGGTAATTCTACAAAATAATCAATTGCCGAAAAATCTTTCTGTTTTTGCGGGTATCGTTTCAAATGGCGAGTAATAGCCGTATCGCGCTGCTGAAACTGTTCAATAGTTACCGGATTTTTCAATAATTGAAACATAGAAAGTACCGGCAAATGTGTTCTTACTGCAGTAGTAGGCGACATACAAATCCATTGCGGAGAATATTTTTTTACAGGTTTCATTTCGTTACTTTGCGGCACACGAAAGAGCGTATACATCAATTTCGATAGTTTTGAAACTTCTGTATTGAACGTTGAACCTGCGTAGGTCAAATCCACAATATACCAATCGTTGTCAATTTTCACAATATTCCATGTATGTTCGGCTTTAAATAACGTATCGCCGGGGAAGAAATCAAAATCTTTTATATATCCATCAACCGTTTCGGCTTTTATATCAACAGCTTTGCACATTGCCATAAATAATTGAGCATATTCCGTACTCAATGCTTTTTTGGTTTTCAGTACTTTTGCAGGCGATTTCAAATCAATTGCTCGCGCACCCAAACCCGAATACTGATATTTTATGTTACGAGTAATCCAATAAGCCATTGACAGAACCTTACTGGCATCGTCGGTATAATTTTCTGTGAGATTGTGCGCCAATTTTTCCGGATTTTTATCAGTCATAACCAATCGCGCCCGTTTATAAATAGTTGCAGTATCAACAGAGGCTAAAATTTGCGCCTGCATTGAACAATGTGCTATTATAAAAAAGAAAAAAATACTAATATATTTTTTCATATCACGCAATACAATCCATGAGGGAGTAAAATAATTTGTGAAAATACAACTTTTTTGATACAAATACTTTATAAATGCTAATATTTTTTGTTTTTCAATAAAAATGAAAGTTATAATACAAAATCCTTATATTGAAGTTTATACTAATCCACTGAATTTTTTTCTCTTACTCCTGCAACAAAAAACCTGTTACGTTTGTAAAACATAACAGGTTTAAAATCAAAAAAAACAACTTATTTTTTGTTCTTCTTCTGGTGCTTTTTAAGCTCCATCAACTGCTTAAGCATTGCTGAATATTTTTCTATTTCGCTATCAATTTCTTCATTGCTTAAGTTATCTAAACTTTCGGTTTTTGGTGCTTTTGCAATGCGTTCATTCATATCGGAAATCACATTCATATAATTTATGAATGCTTCATAATGAGTTGGATACGGACTTTCTTCTTGTACCAAATTCATACTCATATAATATAAATGGTCGCTATTTTGAATTTTATTCCAATCGGCAATTATTCCTGCGTCGCTCACCGACTTCATTTGCACCGACAAATTGGTCAAACCTTCAATTGCTTGTTTTTGTAAATTATTACCTATCACTGTTGTCAAGTCTCGTTCTTCATTGACACACGAAGTAATAGAAGGTACACTCAATACCGAAACAGGTTGCAATTTAAGAATAGTATCGCTACAAGTAGGAAAAGTAATTTTTGCATCAATAGCCTGATTTACAAACGATTTAAAAAAGTCAAAAATACCTGTTTCAGCTTTTTGATATGTACCAAACGTTTTATAATCGAACACCAAATTTACAACCTCTTCATTTTCGGGAATAGCTTGCACCCACGACATAAATTTATCGGCAGTAAGCGGGTATTCATTCCACGAGGAATTTGAGAAACGAAGAGAAACATCGTCGCTCAATTTATAATTGCGTAACAACACTTTCAAACGAGGATTGTTGGCATTGCAATACAAAAAGTTCGGGCTTTTCCAACCCAACACTTGTTTAGCACCTTCGGCAATCATACCTTTGAATCCCATATCGAACACTTGTTCGCCAATAGCATCGGAATAAATTAAGTCGGTATTAGCAAAAACAGTTGGAGTAATACCAAACAGTTGTTTTATTTTTTCGCTATGAGCAAGTGCTTGTTTTTCAAATTCTTGTTCATTGGCAACACTCGCAAGCGAATGAGAATATGTTTCACCCACAAAATCAACATTGCCTGTTGCTGCTAATTTTTGAAAACTTTCAATCAATTCGGGTACATATTTCTCAAATTGTTCGAGCGTAGTGCCCGAAATTGAAAAACTCACTTTAAAGTTTTTCTTATGGGCAGTCATCAATTCCAACAACAAATTATTCATAGGTAAGTATGACTGTTTTGCCGCTTTCAAAAGATTTGATTTATTGGTAAAATCATCATAATAATAATGGTCTTGCCCTATATCAAAAAAGCGATACGACCGCAATTGCAAAGGTTGATGTATTTTAAAAAGAAGAGAAATCTGTTTCATATTGTGTTACTTTGAAATGGTTTCTGAATAAATAGTTTTAATTTGTGCTGCTGCACTGTCCCAATTTATAGTGTCAACTTCGGCTTTTCCTTGCTCCTGAAATATTTCTTGCAAGCCATCGTACGAAATAATACCATAAATAGCGTCAGCCATAGCATCTACGTCCCAAAAATCTACTTTTATAGCATGTTGCAAAATTTCGGAAACGCCCGATTGTTTCGATATAATTACCGGCACATTGGAACGCATAGCTTCAAGCGGCGAAATTCCGAACGGTTCCGACACCGAAGGCATTACATACACATCGCTTATCGAAAGCATGTGAATTACATCGTCGCCACGCAAGAAACCCGTAAAATAGAAGTTTTGAGAAATACCCAATTCGGCAGCTCGCCACATCATTTTTTCGAGCATATCGCCACTTCCTGCCATTACGAATTTTACATTTTTTTTGCGTTGCAACACTTTTGCCGCAGCTTCCAAAAAATATTCCGGTCCTTTTTGATAGGTTATACGTCCCAAAAATGTTACGATTTTATCGCCCATTTTTTTCTCGAAAACTGTTTGTTTTTTGTTATCGATAGCTTCTACCCCATTGTAAACCGTGGTTACTTTTTCGGCAGAAACTCCATAATGGTTTATCGCAATATTTTTTGTAAGATTACTTACCGTAATAACTCTATCGGCAGCGTGCATTCCGCGTCGCTCAATGTCATATACATATTGATTCACATTTTGCCCACTTCGGTCAAATTCCGTAGCGTGCACGTGCACCACAAGCGGTTTGCCCGATATATTTTTGGCAGCAATACCCGCATCGTAAGTCAGCCAATCGTGCGCATGAATAATATCAAAATCAAATTGATCGGCTATTTGCCCTGCAATATATGCATAGGAAGCAACTTCGTGAAGCAAACTATCGCTGTAACCGCCTTTAAATTCAAGCGTTCCCAATTCTTGACTGTAACCGTGTTTTTGGAACTGCTGTTTCGCCTCTATTTTATTGTTCACTATATTGTAATATTCTTCAGTAGAAACGTAAGGGATTAACGCCGACTCTATTTCTACATATTGAATATCTTTCGTTTTATCTACTTCCGATGGCGAGAAAAAATAACGTTCAACTTTCACTTTCACATTATTCGCACCAAGTATTTGTACAGAACGTTGGTCTTCATCGCCCCATGCACGAGGAACTACAAAAATAATTTCCAAATTCTGTTTAGCCATAGCCTTAGTTAAGCCATAACAAGCGGTACCAAGTCCACCTGATATATGTGGGGGAAATTCCCATCCAAACATTAATACTTTCATACTCTCTTTCGTTATTATATTATACACTCTCTATTCTTGTTCTTTTATTGCGCATTGTTTTTTTCAAAATTTTTGATCAACATTTTTAATCGCAATACTGCGGCAACCGACATTGCTTGTGAAATGGCTCCACGCGGCGCATGAGGCGGATTACCATCGTACACTTCGCTCATGGTGCCCACTCCATGTTGAAACATTTCGCTTTCCAATCCCTGATAAATCCGTGTTACCTCCGATACCCCCGAATGTCCATGCAATTTTAAATATGCTTCGGCATACGGAGCAAGCAACCACAGTAACACGCCCCCTTGATGATATGCTCTCGCACGTTCCTGTATATTTCCCACTACTTTACCGATAAAATCAGGACTTTGCGGAGTAAGTGTACGTATTCCTTTGGGTGTAAGCAATTCCTTGCGCACTACTTCCAACACCGATTGACGTTGCACATCGTTCAATGTGGAAAATGGCAACGATGCGCCGAATATTTGGCTCGGACGTACCGTAAAATCTTGTACACCATGTATGTTCGTATCGGCTAAATATCCTTTTTCTTCACACCAAAATGTTTCTACAAACGATTTTTCAATATGTGCACGAATGGGTTTCCATTTCGATTGGAATGATTCTTTTGTAATCAATTCCAATGCAAAACAAATTGCATTATACCATAAGGCATTAATTTCCACCACATATCCCCAGCGAGGAATAAGTGGCTTACCGTTTTCCATTGCATCAACCCACGTTAAGGCTTTGTTCGGATTTGGCAGAAACAACAAACCATTTTCGTGCATTATCACGTCTTCGTTGCCCCCCGACATATACACTTCGAGTATTTCCTCCACTTTAGCAGCATAGAGTTTACGTGTTTTTTCAACATCTTTGGTATTCCAATTGAATTGCTGCACCGAACGAATGTACCACAGTGCCGTATCTATTGATTCCACATAATTGTGCTCTATATTTCCAATGCTTTTATACACATTCCCCGAAATTTCTTTGGAAAATGTGTTGAGCACTTCCTCGCAAGTGTCGAACGCTCCACGCATTAAGGTCAATCCGGGTAATGCCACCATGGCATCGCGCCCCCAATTGCCCGACCATGGAAGGCTTGCCAAAATTCGAGTTTCGCCATTTTCACGCAATAAAAATTGACGTGCCGAATTTGCCAAACAATGTTCAAACGTATCGTTATTATCGCAATTATCTATTTCATTTTGAAACTGTTTCAACAAATTTTTCGGTTTTGCTTCGGTTAGCGATGCCGAAAATACAATAGTCTCATTCTCTTTAATGTCTAATTCAAAATAACCCGGAGTGTACAAGTCTTCATGATATTCAAAACCTCGTTCCTGTTCTTTGGGATATTCAAAATTATTGTACCAATCGGGTGCCGATACAAATTCATTTTTCTTAGAAATTTGCAAATTTAGTTCGGGAAATGGTGTATACATTTTTACCGCAACACCATGCTGCTTTTCTACATAGTGAGTGTTCACATTGTAATTTACATGAGTTAAGTCATGCACCTTACGGAATGCCAAAAACGGACGTAGTTGCAAAGTGGTTTTCGATGTTGCTTTAAGCAATGTATATCGCACCAACACTTGACGTTCGTTAGCAATCAAAATAATCTCTTTTTTCAATGTTACCCCTCCCACTCTATACACGAATGTAGGAATCGGGTCATTTGAAAATGATTCTATATATTTGTGTCCCAATGGTGAATATTCCGAAGGAAATTTATGAATCGCCAAATGAAACGGAGTATTGTGCTGGATAACGGTTTCGTCGAGTGCCGAAAGCATAACATACGTGCGTTTGTCTATTTCGGGTAATGGACATACTAACAATCCATGATATTTACGGGTATTGCAATTCACAATAGTTGAACTAGCATACGAACCCGCTCTATTTGTACGAATATATTCTTTTGTCAGTGCCTCCGATAAGTTGCTAACTTCTGCCTTCGTAAATTCTAAATAAGCCATAGTATCTTGTTTTGCAAATGTAAAAAATATTTGGAATTGTGTTGCTTAGTGCATGTTATGTTCTATCGTCTCAAATCTTCTGTAACACTATACACGTTTGCGTTGGAATATATAATTTTAATAAATATTCCGCATAACGAGTATCGCCGGAAATGAGTGTGGTATTATAAATCATAGTTTCGTCTATTCTATCCAAACCGCCATACTTAGTAGAATCAACCGACAGTACAATTTTATAGTCGCCTTCGGGAACAAAAAATCCATAATCAGGGAAAGAATGTGTAGGATTGAATGAAAACACAAAAAATAATCCTGCCCGTTCAAATATCAGTATCTGGTCTTGAATGTTTTCATGAATAAATTCCGGTTTTTTCGCAAAAAAGTTCGGAGTTTGTTTCACCAGTGCAAGCATATCATTGTCGAAATCATTCAAAAATTTATAGCGTAATTCTGTATTGTTTTTTAGACTCCATTGACGGCGAGCATGCTGATACGACCAATTGTTTCCCTCTCGCGGAAAATCAATCCATTCGGGGTGTCCAAATTCGTTGCCCATAAAATTCAAGTAACCGTTTTGCGCACAAGCCAACGTTATCAAACGAATAATTTTGTGTAGTGCCATACCCCTATCTATTACCAAACTTGGGTAGGCTACGTGCATAAAATAGTACATATCTTTGTCCATCAAGCGAAAAGCAATGGTTTTATCGCCCACTAATGCTTGATCATGCGATTCGGCATAAGAGATTACTTTTTCATCGAAACGAGCTTGTGTCAATTCGTGAAAAATTGATCCTACATTCCAATCTTCATCACATTTTTCTTTTATCATTTTTATCCAAAAATCGGGTACTCCCATTGATAATCGATAATCAAATCCATAGCCACCATATTCAATCGGCGAAGCAAGTCCCGGCATTCCGCTCATATCTTCGGCAATGGTAATAGCACTTGGTTTTGTGGCATGAATAAGTTTATTGGCAAGCAATAAGTACGTTATGGCATCGCCATCTTGACCGCCATCGAAATATTTATCATACGTGGTGAAAGCTCGTCCAAGTCCGTGGTCCCAATAAAGCATACTTGTAACCCCATCGAAACGAAAACCGTCGAAATCAAATTCTGTAAGCCAATATTTACAATTGGAAAGCAAAAAATGAATTACTTCGTTTTTACCGTAATTAAAACATTTTGAATCCCACGCATCGTGATTGCCTTTATTGCCTTTGTGAAAAAACTGATAATCGGTGCCATCATATTTTCCCAATCCTTCTTCTTCGTTTTTCACGGCATGCGAATGTACAATATCCATAATCACCCGCAATCCCATTCCGTGAGCAGTATCTATGAGTTCTTTCAATTCTTCGGGCGTACCGAATCGTGATGACGGTGCAAAAAAACTTGACACATGATAGCCGAACGAACCGTAATACGGGTGTTCTTGAATTGCCATAAGTTGTATCGTGTTATAACCATCTTTTTTTATCAACGGCAATATATTTTTAGTAAATTCGGCATAGGTTCCTACCTTTGCTTCTTCAGTAGCCATTCCCACGTGCGCTTCATAAATCAGCGGTGCTTCATTAGTTTTTATAGCGTTTGTATGTTTCCATGCGTAGGGTTTGGCATCCCAAATTTGAGCACTGAAAATTTTCGTATTTTCATCTTGTACCACCCTGCGTACCCATGCCGGTACTCGGTAAGCGTGTCCACCTTTCCAATATACCGAAAGTTTGTAATGCTGCCCATGTTGAATAGCATCAATCGGCACTCGAAGTTCCCAATAATTATCTTTTTCGTCGAATACAAAATGTACTCTTTCTTCCCAATTTGAAAAATCGCCAACCAAGCAAATATTCGTTGCATTAGGTGCCCATTCTCTAAAAACCCACTCCCTTTCTGTTTTATGACAGCCAAAAAACAAATATCCATTGGCAAAGTCTACAAGATTTTTTGCTGTCGAACACAGCTCTTTTTCACGCATATCGGCATACTCCAAGCGACTAACAATTTCATTTTCAAAAGTTTGCAACCAAGGGTCGTTCTTTATTAGTAGAGGTTTTTCCATACAGCACTGTTTTGTTTTGCCAAATATACAAAAATATCGTGAACAATGTATCAGACAAGTGCATCTAATTTTCGAGGAACTTTTTATCTCATTGCAACAACATTCTTGGATAGTCAATAAGTCAAACTATCTCAATATGACGGTGATTTTACAGTTGTTCACAAGTACATTCAACACGACTATCGAACAAAGACAAAAAGTAGGTGCATTTGCCTTAAAAAAACACCTTTACCATGGTCTCGTTCTAATAATCAACCTCTTACCGAATAAGCGTAACGTTCCCGAATTTAGAGTGTCCTACAGCCTTTTTCTGACCTTTCCACGTGGTTCCGTTGAGGAATTTTGCCTCCATTTTCCAAATGTACACATCGCTTGGAAGCAGTTCGCCGTCGTAGGTACCGTTCCATTCGCCGGCAAACATGCCGTCCTTGACTTCGTCGGAGTAATAGAGCAAATTACCCCACTTGTCGTAAATCCACAGTTTGCAGTACTCCAAATTGTAGGCTATCGGCTTAAATATCCGCACCGACTCGGCGGCATTGCTCGGACTGAAAGCGTTCGGAATGTACACACCCGCATTCATGTCTATAAATATGCCGGTGCTGTACGTGTTCGCACAACCATACTCATTGCTTACCGTCAGTTTCGGATGAACGTAGCCATACGTGTAATTCTCCGCCACTACCGGAATCATTCGGTCTTCGTATTCGGCAAACCAATCTTCGTGCTGTGAGTTTGCTCCTTGCAGCAAATCAAAATCCCACGACATGGTGTAGGCCAATTGAATGGGTACTGCCGTTGTGTCGTAAGCACTCACAATTGGTGCTTGGTAGCTACTATCCATAAATTCAATGGTTGTAGCTGCTCCCGGCAATGTCCATGTGTAATGCGCTACCGGATTGGAAGCTATATGCACCACCAAAGTATCAAAACCTTCGCAGCCGGCTCCGGTAACTTCTCGTACATACACCGTATCTATACCTGTTGAAAGCCAGTCTACGTAACGAACCGATGTGCCGGGTAATGCGTCTTTCGTATAGTTGTACGTACTGCCCGATGTGCTCCAATAGTATTTGCTCGATTCTTCGGGCACTACTCGTATGCTATACATTTCTTCAAGCGATGCGCCTGCACAGAGTTCTGTGCGCCCTACTATTTCCGGATCGGCTGCCGGAGCTATTTCAAACGTTAGTTCGGTGCGGTAGCTTTCGCAACCACTTACGGCATCGACATCGTAGAGTTCAAATTCATATTTTCCAATAGCTATCTCACTGTAATTAAATGCGTTGAAATCATAGCTTTCGCCTACCCAATCAGGAAGCTCTTGCGCTCCGCTTTTAAATATCCACTGAATAAGCGGCGAACCGAATGCCTGCAATGCTTCCAATTCTGCACCTTGACAGACTGTTTTCGATGCGGCAATAGGTACCACAGGGCGATTGTGCATATCTATGCGTATGCTGTGCGCTTCGCTCTCGCAGGTAATGGTGCCGTAGCTGTATCGGTACACAGCTTGTAAGGTATATCTGCCTGCTGCCGGAACGGTTTCGCTATTGAGCGTTATGCTGTTGGTGTTGCCTGCAAGCTGTTTGTCTAACGATGTTCCTTCGCCAATCAAACGCCACACAAATTGCGATGATGCTGTTTCGGCAGGTTCTATATTCGTTGCCGTAACAGTGGCTGTGTTGTAATCGCAAAATACTTTGTCGCCGTCTAAGGTAAAGTCCGGCATGCGTTCCACAACCATCGTAACAGGCGTCATGGGGCTTATACAGCCATTGTCCTCATTCTGCACGTAATACGTGGTGGTACTGTTAATGCCCTCAGGCGTATATTTGTTGCCCATGGCAATTGCTTCTTCGCTTGGCTTACTCGGGTATGCTACTTCTGTAGTGTACCACCGTGCTGTTGTTGAACTCGCTCTCAATGCCGGAATTTGAGTTTCATTAGCGCACATTGCGGCATCGGTTGTTGTAAGCGGAGCTACCGCTGCAGCTATTGTGTACTCTGCGCCTATTGAGACAGGACTTTCGCAGCCGCCTACGGTTTGTGTAGCAAAATAGAGTAAGCTGGGGTTGATTGTCCTATTTGCTGTTATGGTAAATTCGCCGGCAAACGTTGGTAATTCTGCTGTTTTGTTTTGTGTTCCGTACCAGCGGATTGTTGCTGTACTTTCATCGGCAACCGAGACGCTCAGCTCGGGTTCCGCATCATAATCGCACAGGGTATTGTCCGATATTGTTAGCTGCGGAGCTGCGGGCAATGCGTGTATGCGGTATTCTGTCTGCGCTTTCTCGCTTTCGCAGCCATTGATCGTTTGCGTGGCAAAATAGTCGTATATACCTGCTTCGGTATCGTTTGGCGTGTATTGCTCGCCGCTGTGAATAGGCATGGTTGCCGTTGCGGCATTATACCATGTGATTGTGCTACCTGCTACGCCTATTGCCTGCAAGGCGGTGTTCGCTTCGCCGAAACAGACTTCTACACTTGTAAGCGTTGGCGGTGCAGGTGTGGCTATAACCGTCAGTTCCAATTTGGTCATGGAAATAGAACCTTCGTCTACAATATAGGTACCGCTTGCCGTTCCCGGCGCAAACGTGGTGCCGCCGAATGTAAACGGTAAATCGCTTTCGCAGATGCTTTTCTGCGCAACTGGAAATACGTGTAAGGTCAATATTACCGTACTGTCGCAGGCGTATTGATTCGGCAAATGCAGGATTTCTTCGCGTTCGGCAGCGGCTGTTTGTTCGGGAAGGGTAAAACCGTGTTGGCTGTAACTTGCTCCTACAAAAATACTGTCGGTCAAGTGGGTGGTGTCGCTGTTGCAGAGTACTTTTAGTTCCAAAATTACCGTGCTGTCGCAGGTGTATTTATTTTGCAAATGCAAAGTTTCTTCTCGTTCGGCAGCAGACATGTGTACAGGAAGGGTAAAACCGTGTTTTGTATAACTTTCACCTACTGTAATGGTGTCGTTCAGTCGAGTGGTGTCGCTGTTGCAGAGTATTTTTAGTTTCAAAATTACCGTACTGTCGCAAGCGTATTGGTTCTGCAAATGCAAAGTTTCTTCTCGTTCGGCAGCGGACATTTGTACAGGAAGGGTAAAACCGTGTTTTGTATAACTTTCACCTACTGTAATGGTGTCGTTCAGTCGAGTGGTGTCGCTGTTGCACAATACTTTTAATTTCAGTATTACCGTACTATCGCAAGCGTATTGGTTCTGCAAATGCAGGGTTTCTTCGCGTTCGGCAGCAGATGTTTGCACCGGCAGTGT
>JAISIO010000092.1 GCA_031262005.1 Bacteroidales bacterium | reverse complement strand
CGCGCCGAAATATTGCTCACATCTTCTTTTACGAAGGTTTCACCCACAATGTTTTCGTACAATTCAATGTAACGTTCGCTTATGCCGTTCACTATTTCGTCGGTCATTTCGGGCAGTTGCTGCCCTTCTTTCCCTTGAAAACCATTATCCATTAACCACTCACGCACAAACTCTTTGGAAAGTTGCTTTTGCCCCTCGTTTTTAGCAAGTCGTTCCTTGTAACCTTCGGCATAAAAATAGCGAGAGCTATCGGGAGTATGAATTTCATCAATCAAATAGATTTTACCGTCACGTTTTCCGAATTCATATTTCGTATCAACCAAAATCAAACCACGTTTTGCAGCAATTTCGGTACCTCGCATAAAAAGTTCCATAGTATATTTTTCCAGCAAAGCATAATCTTCGGGAGAAACCAAGCCTTGCGAAAGAATTTCTTCTCGTGAAATATCTTCATCGTGTAAGCCTAATTCAGCTTTCGTTGTTGGTGTTATAATCGGCGTGGGGAAGGCTTGATTTTCGCACATTCCGTCAGGAATTTTCACGCCACAAATTTCACGCATACCTTTTTGATACGAACGCCATGCACTTCCGCACAAATAACCGCGAACAATCATTTCCACAGGAAAACCTTCGCAACGCAAACCAACGGTAACCATTGGGTCGGGTGAAGCAAGTTTCCAATTAGGAACAATGTCGGCAGTTGCATCGAGAAATTTTGCTGCTATTTGGTTGAGCATTTGACCTTTGTACGGTATTCCTTTGGGCAACACCACATCAAATGCCGAAATTCGGTCGGTAGCAACCATTACAAGCAAATCGTTTTTCACGGTATATACATCACGAACTTTGCCGTTATACACTTTTGTTTGTCCTTCAAATTGAAAATTTGTTGTTGTTAATGCGTTCATCTTAATTGAATATTGAAAGTTGAAAATTTTGATACATTGTTAGTTCTCGTAGCACGCTAATTAAACAAGCGAGTACTTTGATAGAATCCCGATTGTGCTGCCTTTGGTTTCAAACGGAAGGAGACAAAAATTTCGTGATTTCCCAAATTATGTCCGGTTAGGTTGCTAATAGGAAAATCGTAGGAATAGCCCACATACCATTGTTCTTTGAGAATAAGACCGGCAAGAACCGCAGCCGATTCGGCTATACGATAGGTTGCACCCAACCAAAAGCGATTGTTCATATAAAAATTAATATTAGCATCGGCTTGGGTTTTGTTGCTACCGTGTTTTATCCACACTGTAGGTACAGCATACAAATTCGGCTTCAAATTCCATTTGTACTGTCCATAGAAATAGTAGTGTTGTGGATTATCGGCAATGGTGGCATAACGAAGCGATTGCTGCACGTGAGTAACCGAAAGTCCCAATGATAAATTACTGTGTAAAAATTGTACACCAATATCGAAAGTCGGACGAAGATCGGATTGCGTATCGAAAATTCCTACAGGGTCGGTTGTTTGTTGGTCTTGATATGCAAACGAAGAACCGTCAAGCGAAGAATAAATAATACCACCGCCTGCGCCGAGAGTGAAACGTGCTTTTTCGGTAAATTTCACTGTATAAGAATACAATGCTTTGGCATGAGTAAAATGTTGATAGCCCAGCATATCATTAATTGCAACAAAACCCAAACTTCCAAAACGTTTCATTGCTCCATCAACTGCGAGCGTTTGCATAAACGGACTATTTTCAAACCCAACCCATTGCTTTCTGCCAAGCAGTGTGGCTCGAAATGTACCTGTAGCTCCGGCATAAGCGGGATTGAACGAAAGTTCGTTAAACATATAATTGGTTTGTTGCACATCGTTTTGTGCCCAAAGCGCACAAGGTGCAAGGCTTGCCAACGAAATTAAAAGCAGTATATATTTTTTCATAGAATAGTGATATTTGTAGATATTCATTGTATGTTAATTTTCTATTTCCTCCTCTCCTTGTTCGGTAAATTCCTCGCTCACTTCCTCATCAGGCACAAGCGGTTGGTTTTCACGTAATATGCGCAATGCTTCGTTTACCGAAACCCGTTCATAATTATTGTAGGCAAGTATCATAGAATTATAACCAAGCTCATCAACTTTTTGTTTCATAGCTTCAGCTTCTTCAAATGTTGAGAATCGTCCGGCTAAATAGCGATAATAGCCATCGGCAAATTGCGAGCAATAAGAATCTTGCGTAGGGAATGCTTCACGGAATTTTGCAAAACCCGCATCTTTACATTCGCTACGCGAAGAGTTCAATTGCAAACGGAAATACACACCGGTAGTTGCCGGCGGTATGTAAGCACCTCCGCGCAAACGATTTACCAAATCCTGATGGAATATAGCCTTTTCACCCAATTGCAATTCATCAAAATTCACAATATTGAACGTGGTCCGGCGATTTGCCTGATGTTCTTCCTCTGTGTGTGCGTGTTTATAAATTAAGGCTGTCTTACCCCAACCCTGCCAAGCCAAACGAGTTGGCGAAATTCCCTGCGACACCAAATAATCCACCACCGATTTGGCTCGATTGTTTGAAAGCACTCTATTATATTCGCCCGAAGCTCGGTCGTCGGTATGCGAATTAATTTGAATAGCTATTTCGGGATTCGATTTTAACAACGCCACTATTTTATCAAGTTCTGCTATTGATTCAGGGCGTAAATCGTATTTATCCAAATCGTAGTAAATGTTTTCTATTTTGTATTCTTTATCTTTAATCATTTCATCGAGCACAAAATTCAAATCATAGCCGTGTACCGAATCTATCATCATATCCTGATTCATGCCCAGCGTGGAAACAGTTCTATACTCCGGAACAGGCACAAAATAACCGCTTTTGAATGCCTTTACACGATATTCGTTATTCGGCTCCATAAATAAATAGGTGTATTTTCCCTGTTCGTCGGTAATCAGTGTATCGGCAATTCCTTGTGCTTCATTTTCAACCACTACAATTACATTTGGCAATGGCTTATAATTTTTATCGACCACCACGCCCGATGCTTCGAGTTTTACGGCATGGAAGTAAAAATAATACAAATCGTCGCCACCCACGCCACCAATACGGTTCGATGCAAACACACCGGTAGTTTCAGTCAATGGAGTATACGAAAAATCGTCGGCATTTGAATTGAACGGTTCTTCGAGACTTACCGGAGCGGCAAATCCATCATAGGTTTTCTTTGCAAAATATATATCGAAGCCACCATAGCCCAAGTGTCCGTTTGATGAAAAATATAAGCCTTTTCCTTCAACATAACTCGGGAACATTTCATCGTATAGGGTATTAATTTCACCTCCAACAAGCGCAGGTTTAGTCCATTTATTTGCTATGGTATCCAAGTGTGTAACCCAAATATCGGTACTACCTTTGCCCAAAGGATTGTTCGACACAAAGTACAAGGTAGTTCCACCGTCAGCCAACGTGGGGTGTCCGCTACTGTAATCGGTTGAAAAATGTTGAAATTTTTCGGGAAAT
>JAISIO010000079.1 GCA_031262005.1 Bacteroidales bacterium | reverse complement strand
ACAAAAACCTTGCTGAATAAAATCGGAACAAATGAGATAAATATCAATACGATAATCGTTTATGCTTACAGTTTCACTATGGAAAGTTTGCGCGAATTGGAAATGAATGTAAAAAACACCCTCGACAAACAAATTTTAATCGAAAAACGGTATTGATTATGAAAATTCATTTGGAACAACTTGAACACCAAGAGAATGCGATAAATGCCGTTTTGGAGGCATTTCCTGCCGTAGAGACGGTGCATGCACCGTCTCTACAACACACCGATATTTATGCCAATCCCGTGTTGCAAAATGCCGGAATGGAAAATCAATTTATCGACTGCAAAATGGAAACAGGCACGGGCAAAACTTATGTTTATACACGCTTGATGTATGAACTGCACCAACGCTTAGGACTGTTCAAATTTATCATTGTGGTGCCGAGTTTGGCAATCAAAGAGGGAACGAAAAATTTTATTATCGCCGATTACGCCCGCCAACATTTTGCCAAATTTTTTCAAAACACAAAATTGGAGTTGCAAGTGCTCAATGCCGGTGATTTTGACGGCAAAAAAGGCAGAAAAACCATACCAAGCCATATTTCCGCCTTTTGCGAGGCGACACGCAACGAAAAAAACACCATTCAATGCCTGCTAATCAGCGACAAAGGACATTTGGACAAGGCAAGCACGGCATTATTCAAATCGGATTACGATCAAACGCTTTTCGGTTCATGCCCTTGCCCTGCCGATGCTATCGCACAAACACGCCCGATTGTGATTATCGACGAGCCGCACCGCCTGAAACGAAGCGGAAAATCCTATCAAAACATTATCGAAAAACTAAAACCGCAAATGATACTGCGTTTCGGCGCAACTTTTCCCAAAACAGAAAGCGGCGCAAACAAAGGTGTGCCCGATTATTATCGCGGACTGCCGATTTTTGATTTGGGTGCGGTGGAAAGTTTCAATCAGGGCTTGGTAAAAGCGGTGGATATAAGTTTTGCCGATTTGAGCGAAACAAGCGCAGAGAAAAAATACAAAGTGAGTGCGGTAACTGCCAAAAAATTGATTTTGAAAAAAGGGAATCAGGAATTTGAAATCAACGCAGGCGAAATGCTACCGTCCGATTTTGAAGGCAATGTAACTTACGAAGGCGGCACAGACAAAAAACTGAGCAACGATTTGGAACTTGAAACCGGCATGGATTTGCTTGCCGGAGTGTTCTCTAATTCATATCAGGAAATTCTTTTGTCGCAAGCAATCGAAGCGCATTTTGACAAAGAAGAGAAAAACTTTTTCAGAGTGAGTAATGCGCCGAAAATCAAAACCGTATCGCTGTTTTTTATTGATTCAATCAAAAGTTATCGGGACGAAAACGGTTGGCTCAAACAAACATTTGAGAAATTACTGAACTCAAAGTTGGATAGTTTAATCACAAAATACACAAACGCAACGATGCCCGAAGAGAAAGATTATTTGTCGTTTTTGCAGGCAACAAAGCATAACTTGAAGGGCGAAAGCCAAACGGTTCATGCGGGTTATTTTGCCGAAGACAAAGGCAAAGGCGATGCGGCAATTCAAGCGGAAATAGACGATATTTTGAGCAACAAAGAAAAAATGTTGTCGTTCAAAGACGAAGCGAGTAATTGGAACACGAGGCGGTTTTTGTTCTCGAAATGGACTTTGCGCGAGGGTTGGGATAATCCCAATGTGTTTACTATTTGCAAATTGCGCACGAGCGGCAGCGAGATTTCCAAAATTCAGGAAGTTGGGCGTGGGCTTCGTTTGCCGGTGGACGAACGCGGAAATCGTTTGAGCAACGAAGAGTTTCGCCTGAATTACATTATCGGCTGGGACGAAAAAGATTTTGCACAAAAGCTTGTCGGTGAGATAAACAGCGATGCCAAAGTGGTTTTGAACAAAGAAAAACTCACTGCCGAAATGATAAAAATCATTACCGATTATCGCAAAATATCGGAAGAAGAGTTGTTGGAAATGCTGGATGATAAAGGCATTATTAAGCGAAACAACGATTTCAAAGAGGGCGGTTATGACAAATTGCTTGCCGATTATCCGGAATTGCTGCAAACTCAACTTCAACGCAATAAAGTAACTGCGCCGAATATGCAAATCAAACGCTCGCCTATCAAATTGCGGCAAGATAACTGGCGAAAAATTGCGGGATTTTGGCAGCAGGTTTCCAAGCGATATATGCTATGTTTGGAGCGATTGAAGCCGGAAGATTTCGAGAAATTGATAGATGATGTGTTGGCTCAAAATATTTTCGATTTACAGGGTTCAAACATTGTAACTTACGGCACGCAAGCAGACGAAGACGGTAATCGTGTGAATTTGGTCGAAGAAAGCAGGGCTGTTTATGTAAGTCGCTTCGGATTAATGCCATACAGCGATTTTATCAAAAAACTGCACAAACGCACATTCATTCCAATACAACTTTTACACAAAAAGATTTGGGCAAAACTGTCGGAAACGGCAATTGCAAATAGGTATGAAAAAGACGAAATAAACGCATTTATCAACGAACAGTCCTTGAATCGTTTTGCGAATGCTTTTGAAAAAGCATTTCAAACAACATTTTCCGCAAAATACACATACGATTCATTGGATTATTCCGCCGAAACTTCGATAATGAAAAACGGTAGTTTTGTTGCCGAGTTGGAGCGTGGATTGGTCGGATCAAACGATGCAAATGATGTGAAAGATAATGATAAAAATCTCTATGATTTGCCGCTTGCCTACGATAGCGAAATAGAACACGAAGTTTTAAAAGTAACGCCGCCCGAGCAAGTGGTGGTTTACGGCAAACTGCCGAAAAAATCTATCAAACTGCCGACATACACCGGCGGCACTACCAGCCCCGATTTTGTCTATGCGATAAAAAAGCCAAACACCGAAGATATTTCATTGCATTTTGTGGTAGAAACCAAAAGTGACAACCTGCGATTATCCGACCAAATCGCAATTGAAGCCCAAGAAAAAGCATTCGCCGCAATGGGCGGTAATATTGAATGGCGTATGGAAAGTGAAGTCTCACAGTTTGTACGGGATTTGAGGAAATTATCGGAGGGATAAAAATAAAATTTAGTAGTAGTATGGCAGAAGTTCAATTTTCAATAATGCAATTGATTGAAGAATCAAAAAATTCGGGAGACAGATTTGCAACCCCAACAGATGATTCTTTTGATGCATTGGAAGAAAAAACACAATTTAACGATAATCAAACTTAGAAGCTGTTTTGAATTTATTTAAAGAAACTGTTTTGAATTTCAAAAATAAATTATAACACATTGAATATCAGTTGGTTAATTGGATTTTATTTCGTAACTTTATGAAATCTAAAACATGAGTTATGAGTAATTATCCAACCAACCTCACTGATAAACAGTGGCAAGTTATAAAAAATATAGTCGAAACCAAAGAAAGAAAACGAAAACATTCGTTGCGAGAGATGATAAACGCTTTGCTGTATATAACAAAGACTGGATGCCAGTGGCGAATGCTACCCAAGGAATTTGCACCTTGGCAAACAGTGTACTTCTATTTTCGCAAATGGAAGTTGGAAGGGCTTTTTGAAGAACTTATGCACCATCTGCGAGATGTAGTGCGAAAAGACTGTGGCAAAGCCACCAGTCCAAGTGTTGGGTTGATAGATTCCAGAAGCGTACGCACATCTCATCATATAGACAGCAGTGAATATGGAATTGATGGAAACAAGAAAGTCAAAGGCAGAAAGCAACATATTGTTGTGGATACGCTTGGATTGCCAATGGCTGTAACAGTACATGCTGCAAATATTTATGATAGCATCGGAGCAGAGAAACCAATAGAACAGCTGCGGTATCTATATCCACGACTAAAAAAGATTATTGCTGATGGTGGATACAGAGGAAAATTAGCTGACTTTGTAAAGAACTTGGGATGGGAACTTACCGTAGTACTCCGTCCTGATGAATCATCAAAAAAGTTTCAAGTACTTCCACTTCGATGGATTGTAGAGAGAACCTTCTCTTGGATTGAGAATTATAGGAGAATGACTACTGATTATGAATACAAAACCGAATCTGCTGAGGCTATGCTGCAAATAACATTCTGCCAGATAATGCTTAGAAAAATTTTTAAATAAATTCAAAACAGCTTCTAATAACATCTTGCGCTTGCGCAACGCTAAAAGCGATTAACGATAATACAATCAAGGTAAATTTTTTCACAACACTATACCCTTAATTCGTGTCGGGCGCAACCTTTTGTAATTTACTATAGCTTACGCAAAAGCTCGTAAGCATAAGCAAATACAAAGAAAAACAAATTATCTACACACCTGTGTCTCAAAGATATGCAGAGTTTACCGTATTGTGTTATACGCTTTACCTCACTTTGGGGTATATTTTACCCCCCCATTTTTTCTTTGTATAAAATCTCGGAGTAGTAGCTGAAAAAATCTTTGTGTAGCGTGCGTGAAATGCGCAGAAGGAGGTCTATATCGATATTGTCGGAATGGAGTTTTTTATAAAAATTGTTCTTGTCGCAATACACTTTTTCGGCAAGCCATGCCATTGAACGTTCCTCTTCAAGTAAGCGTTGTTTAATAAGTTGTCCTATGTGCACCTCGTGTTTTTTCATAAAAAAGCGTGTGTTAATGGTACTTACAAGCAAGTGATTGTTAGAAGTACCTATGATTATAATAGTATGCGGTTATCTTTACTTCCGTGTGTTGGTAAAGAGTTCGTACAAAGGAAAGAAAATAGTACGGGGAAAATTGCAATTATAGAGTGCGAATTTCGCTACATAAATGACACATAATCAGCAACAAAAGTGTTGTGCAACTTGCAACACTTTTGTCGTTCTTTTGGGGGTAATTGCATGGGATTTTACCGTAGAGACGTGGCGTGCCGCGTCTCCAACAGAGCCGAAGCAAAGAGCATTTAATACAGTTCAACCCCCTTCGGGGTTGAGGTGTGGAGTTGGTATTCTGTCCGTAAGCTGCGTTACACTTGCATACGGTTATTCATATTTAGCCCTATCGGGCTATTACCGTAGAGACGTGGCGTGCTGCGTCTCTCTCTGTTTCAAGTAAAGCGCATCCCCCCCCGAAGGGGGGGGCTTAGACAACGGACTAACCCTAAGCAACAGGACTTCCAGCGATGTCGTTGCCGACGATATAGAAATTGGATTTGGTAATAAAATTCCACTGTGGCTGTTTGGATTTTTGTATTAACGATTACATTGCTTGTAGCGGAAATTAATAAAATTTGTAAAAATCGAAAATGCTATACAATTGCACATTTTGATTTGGGAAAATAAAATAAAATAACTATTTTTGATAATGATTTATTAAATAAATAGTGTATTTTTGGTTATGAAAAATGAAATAACATATTTTAATAGACTTATAGATAGGGAATTAGTAAAATGGAAAAACGAAGATTCGCATAAACCCATTATATTGCGAGGAGCGAGGCAAATTGGGAAATCGGCTGCGGTACGGAATTTGGCAAAACACTTTGATTATTTTCTTGAAATAAATTTTGAGGAAGCGAAAACCGCACGAGATGCGTTTGAAAACTCAGACCTCACACCACAATTGTTGTGCGAAAAATTATCGGCTATCTATGAAATCCCGATTATAGAAGGAAAAACGCTCCTGTTTTTCGATGAAATACAATCGTGTATTCCGGCAATTTCTTCATTGCGTTTTTTTTACGAAAAAATGCCCCGTTTACACGTTATTGCCGCTGGCTCCTTATTAGAATTTGCTTTGGAAGAAATTCCCTCTTTTGGTGTTGGCAGAATTCGTTCAATGTTTATGTATCCATTTTCGTTTGCCGAATTTTTGGAAGCCAATGGCAATATGTTTTTGTTAGAGGCTATACAAAAGGCTAATTCTCAAAATCCGCTTGACTCTGTTTTGCACGAAAAAACAGTGTATTTGCTGAAATTATTTATGCTTATTGGCGGTATGCCCGAAGTAGTGGCAACATACGTTAAAAAGAAGAATTTGCTTGCGTGTCAGCACACATTGTCGGAATTGACCGAAACCTTGAAAACCGATTTTGCTAAGTATAAAGCACGAACACCTGCATTGCAAATTGCTGCCGCTTTCGACAGTGTGATAAAACAAATGGGCGGCAAATTCAAATATTCAAACAACAATGCCGAATATTCAATATATCAAATGAAACAAGCCGTTGAGTTGTTACTAATGGCGGGTTTGGTAATTCCGGTTACGCACACTTCGGCAAATGGCATACCGCTTGGAGCCGAAATCAATCCGAAATTTCGCAAATTAATGTTGATAGATACCGGTATTTTTCAACGATTGCTTGGCTTGCAACTTTCCGATGTTTTGCTCAGCAACGATTTCGATGCAATAAACAAAGGTGGAATAGCCGAAATGTTTGTTGGCTTGGAATTACTAAAATCAAGTTCGTTTTATGAACAAACACACTTGTACTATTGGCAACGTGAAGAAAAAAATGCACGTGCGGAAATTGATTTTGTTGTTCAGAAAAATATGGATATTGTGCCTATCGAAGTAAAATCGGGTAAAAGTGGAAAAATGCAAAGTATGCACTTATTTATGAAAGAAAAAAAATCAAAAATGGGTATACGCACTTCACTCGAAAATTTTACGGAATATGGTGCAATTACTGTTGTGCCTTTGTATGCTATTGGTAATGTAAACTTCTAAAAATAGCTTTTAAGTCTCAGCCAAAGTCCCCCCTTCGGGGAACCGAGCTTGCGAGCTCAGCGAAGCTAATTTAGGGGTTTTATCACAGAGCCGAAGACAAGAACACCAATACAGTTCAACCCACTTCGGGGTTGAGGTGTGGAGTTGGCATTCTGTCCGTAAGCTGCGTTACTCTTGCATACGGTTATTCATATTTAGCCCTATCGGGCTATTCGATACCGTAGAAACAGAGACGTGGCGTGCTGCGTCTTCCGCCGTTTCAAGCAAAGCGCAGAAACCTTACCTCCAACCCATAAAGGAGAGCGCGAGCAACGGGTCTACCACTAAGCCAAAGTCCCCTTTAGGGGCTTTCGTATTATTCCTCCTCTTTCAATCTATTGGTGTAATACACAAAGAAGTCGTGGTTTAAGATTTTAGAAATCTCGAAAATAATGTCGGAATACAAATCGCTGCTATTAAAAATACGGTGTATTTTCGTTCGGTCGCAGTGCATTTGCTGGCTCAGCCACACTGCCGACCGTCCTTGTTTGTGCAATTCATCATGAATTATTTTTCCAATATGTATCTGCGTTTTTTTCTGCATAGAAAGCGTGTAACACCTGTAATAATTGCTTATCTTGCTCTGTGGTTCCGCTAAAAACCATACTACCATATAAGCACAGATGGTACACGCTTGCACGTGCGCCCCCGCAGCTTATTCTTGGTATTGTGTGAAATTTGGCGGATTTCAGAGAAGAGAATAAGAACAGAAGTTCAAAATCAATATGTTAGAGTTTCTTAAATGTCTTTTTTTGTTGTGTGTTAATTTTTATAAAAGAAGCTGTTCGGGTTTGCAACGATAACAAAGTTGCATTTATTGCTTGAATGTGTGAATTGTATGATTTCAATAACACAAAATTAGTGCAAGCAAATTCTTTATTCAGAGTTGGTTATCTTGTTTTTCAATACCAAATTTTCGCCGGATTTTTATTGTTTTCGACTTCGTTTAACAGTGTGTTTAATTTTAAATGCCGCAAGGTTTAATTCAAAACTTGTTTCGGTATCTACCGTATCAAGGGCTGTGCCTATAATTTCGCCGAACAATGCCTCGCCTTTTTGCATTACGGTTTTTTGTTTTTGTTCGTTTTCATGGTCTTTCATTAAGTCCACTATTGAATTACTCATCTCTTGCATTTTCTCAAAGGCTTCAATTATAGCAATAGTGGTTTGCGTGGCTTTGGGGCTTTTGAGGATTGTGGCAAGCATGTAACAACCTTTTTTGGTAAAGGCTTTGGGCGCATATTTTGCGTGTTGCCCGCGACCTTGTTTCTTTAAGGTCAAATTTTTTGACCTTAAAGCTTTGAATTCGTCTGTTGATAGCTCAAAAATATAACCTTCGGGGAATTTTTGTGGATTGTTCCTAACAGCTTGATTTACTATTTTTGTTTCCACTCCATACAATGCTGCTACATCGCTATCTAAAATAACATTTGTATTGCGAAGCACAACGATTTTACTGTTTACGTCGTCAAGTTTAATTAATTCCATACGCATACAATTTTACCGCAAATATACACCATTTTACAAGCTCTAAAAACCTAATAAACCATCTATCTATGAAAAATGCAGTAGATTTCAGACAAAGAAAGGATACTATCAAATAGAAAATTTCTTATCTAATTTTACATGAGTAAACGCTTTTTCGCCTTTGGCGTACGGTGCCACAATCTGTCCGCTTCCTTTCAGTTTCCATTTGTAGATAAGCAAGCCTTCCAGACCTACAGGTCCGCGAGCGTGAATTTTATTGGTGCTAATGCCCACTTCGGCACCGAGTCCGTAACGGAAACCATCGCTAAAGCGGCTGCTACAATTCCAAAATACGTTACCGCTGTCGGCACGGTTCATAAATGTTTCGGCTTTGTGCGCATTGTTTGTAACTATTACTTCGGTGTGTCCGCTGCCGTAGGTGTTTATGTGTTGCAAGGCTTCTTCCACGCTGTCCACAATTTTTACCGACACTTTGTAGTCCAAGTATTCGGTTTTCCAACTTTCTTCGGTTGCCGGCTGGCAGTCTATAATGTGCTGTGTACGGGCGTCGCCAAAAATTTCGAGATTATATTGTTTGGTAGCTTCCGCAAATTTTGGTAAAAATTCTGCCGCCACGGCACTATGCACCAGAATTGTTTCGGTAGCATTGCACACTGCCACATATTGGCATTTGGAGTCGGTGGCAACCTCAACAGCCATTGCAATATCGGCTTCGCTGTCTACATACACGTGGCAAATTCCATCGGCGTGCCCAAGCACCGGAATGTTGGAATTGTTCATTATGTATTGCACAAATTCGTTCGACCCGCGAGGAATAATCAAGTCAATAGATTTGTCCATTTTCAACATTTCGTTCACATCGTTGCGGGTTTCGAGTAATTGAATCCAGCCTTGGGCAATGCCTGCTTCGGCACTTGCTTCGGCAATAATGCGTGCCAACACCCTATTGGTTTCCAATGCTTCGCTGCCGCCTTTGAGCATCACGGCGTTGCCGCTCTTGAGGCATAGAGTGGAAATTTGCACCAGCGCATCGGGGCGACTTTCAAAGATTACGCCAATTACGCCAATGGGGCAACTTACTTTGTAGAGTTCCAAACCTTTATCGAGTTCGGTGCTCATAAGCGTTTCGCCCACAGGTTCGGGTAAGCGCATAAGACTGTGAATGCCTTGCACCACATCGGCAACTTTGGCTTCATCGAATTTCAAACGTTTCAAAAGCGGCGTTGCCAAATGTTCGGCTTCGCTGCGAGCAAGGTCTTTTTTGTTTGCCTCGGCAATTTCGCTTGCGTGTTGTTGCAAGCGTTGTGCTATGCGTTCTAAGGCTGCTTGTTTGAGTTCTGTGGTGCTTGCGGCAAGTTCTATTGATGCCTGTTTTGCTGCTTGCGCTGCTTGTTGTATGTTCATTGCTATTCGATTTGTATTTATAGATATTTTTTGTTTCTATGAGTGGCACACTCTACAAACTTGTGCCGAATGAAGAGAAAATTAGCTTAAAAAATCTCTTACCTTTTGTTTTATCTGTTCTTGTACATCGTTCCACGTTTGATTTTTGAAACTTACCGGTTCGTCGCTATCGTTGGCATCGTCAAAATACACGAGTGTTTGCGGAATGGAAATTGCCAGCATTTGATTGGGGAATTTTGCGTTATGAAAATCAATTACTTGTGATAAATCGTAGTGCTCCAGCAGTTCGGCAATATCCCAAAAATCTTTCTTTTTTCCTCTGCCCAGCATTGCCTGAATTTTCATTGCAATCAAATCACGGTCGTCGTACATTCGTATAGTTTCCCGCAGTTCACTCGGATAAAGCATGGCGTGCGGATAGTACACCAAATCAACTTTTACGCCACCAATAAAACAAAAAATGCCCCATCGTGAAAATCTGCCTTTATGCTCAAATGCATCTCCGAATGTTCCTCGCAAAGCATCAATAATTGGCTGATGTTCAAATTTTTCTGTGGAGAATAAATCCAAATCTACAGAAGTGCGATGACCGTATTTCAACGCCAAAGCCGTTCCGCCAACCAAATGAAATGCGTGGAGTTCTGGTATTTGCATCAACGTTTTCAGTATGGATAAAGTCCCGGGTTCAACTGTCTTAATCTGTAACATCTGAAATCTTCTATTGGTTTATTTATCACAGCCGAAGCTAAATATATGGTATCAAACATTAAATATTTGGCATTCAAGAGTGCATCGGACACCTTGCTATCGCCATAATACCGTCGGCATTGTCGAATATCCTCCACATCGCCACGGTCGAACACGCGCTCAATCACAAAATTGGCATGCTTGTCGTAGTCGAGTTTATCAAAATCGACGTCCCAAAAAATTCTGCGTTGAAATTGCGGCTTATTGCTCATAGCGTTATACGTATATGTAATTGCAGCACAAAAATACTACATTCTTCTTGAAAAAACAAGTGCTTGCCAATGTTGGAAGAATTTAGGAATGGAAGAATTTAGAAATGTCCCTAACTCCTCTAACTCCTCTAACTCCTCTAAACTCCTCTAACTCCTCAAAAAAACATAGCAATCAATTTTTTACTACTTTTGTAACATCTACAACGATTCTTTTTACACACTTTTATTTACAAACATAATGAAACACCTTTTATTTTTATTTCTCGGCATAATAGCATATACCTGCTTGCCGGCACAAGCCCCAACCGAACAATACATTGATGCACGCACTCGTATAAACACAGGCATAGACTTGCACGACAATGAACACTACGAAGCGGCAATTGCCGAATATAGAAAAGTAAATTCCAACGATTCGCTTTACGTGTTGGCTTTGCACGAAATAGCGTTGTCGTACAAAGCTCTGGAAAAATACGAGGAAGCCCTGTCGGCTTTGGATAGCATACCAAGCGATTTGGGAGCTTATGCGGTGGATTATTATACGTTGCGAGCTGCAATACTCAACGATGCCGACCGAAGTAACGAGGCTGCAGACATGATGAAAGAAGTATATCCGAAGTATTCGCATTTGAGTAATGTGGGGTATAGCTATGCTCTGAGCTTGTTTCATGCTGGCAAATACGATGAAGCCGAAGATATTATACAACGTGCCATACGCATCAATCCGTATCATTATCAAAGTCATTACCTGTTAGGAACTATCAATTATGCCAAAGGTCGCTTAGTGCCTGCTATGTTGTGTTTGGCGTTTGCAACCAATTTGGGTACTGCCCAGCAGTGTTACAATACTCTTGTTACTTTTGAAAATGCTATGAACGGAACTTTGGCGGAAGAAATACAAAAAGAATCGAAAGGAGGAGTTTACCAAAAATCTACCGATGCTGTTAATAGTCGATTTTTGGATGTGGAAACCATGATAACATCGAATTTTGTGCTGAACAAAAAATTTAATCTTAAAACAAAAATTGACCTCTATACCGTGCGACAATTGCAGTTTTTGGTGGAAAACGTAAAAGTCGATGCCAGAGCAACTGATATTTACAACCAATTTTACATTCCTTTTTTTAGCGCACTCACCGAAAATAAATATATAGAACCGTATCTTGTTAATTCTATGCGATTTTCGGACGATAAAACGGTAACGGCAACAACCAAGAAAAATAAAACAAACATAGCGAATTATTTGCAGTGGGCAGCTACTTATATTGATAACGGACGCACGCATTTGTTCGACGCTGCCAATAAAAATTACTACACATTTTATACTTCGGGCATAGAAGATTGCGGGCAATATGCTGATGTAGAACAGAGTATTCCCGTGGGTACATGGATTTCGTACTACGAGAACGGACCGCGTAAACTTGTGATAAACTACTCAAACAACGGCAAAGACTGCGATTTTACCCTGTACAACACTTCGGGCGGCGTGCAGCGAAAAGGACGCTTGAAAAACGATGAATTGGACGGCGAAATTCTGACATACTACACCAATGGCGTGCTTTCAAAAAAAGAAACTTTTGCAGAAGGGAAATTGGTTGATACTCTCTATATATACACGTATTCGGGGCAGTTAAAATCCACCGAGTTCTACATTGATGGAAAACTTGCAGGCGAACGGACAACATTTTTCGATAACGGACAAAAAGAGATTATTTCCGATTTTGTGGACGATGAATTGAATGGACGGTATAAAAAATATTTTGCCAACGGAACACTCTACTTAGATGCCACAACAAAACATGCCGCTTTCGATGGTGTGGTGAAATATTACTACCCAACCGGAGCGCAAAACGATGAAATGAATTACAGCAATGAGAAAAAAGTAGGTGAGCAAAAAGAATGGTATCCGAACGGCGTGCTAAAATCCGTTTGCAACTATAACAGCGAGGGCTTGCTGTCGGGTTGGTATCGCAATTATTACTCCAACGGAGTGTTGGAAGACTCGATTTTCTACAACGATAAAGGAGAAACGCAAGGATTGGCTTACTTTTACGATACCGACGGAAAACTTCATTACACGCGAACAAGCAAAAACGGTACAATTGAACTATACACATACTACAACAAAGCGGGCAACAAAATTCACACTTCCTCGCTGAAAGCCACGCATTTTACAGGTTATTATCCGAATGGCACAAAGCACAGAACGGGAGCAATAAAAAATGGCTTGAACGAAGACGTGTGGACAACCTACGATAGTCAGGGCAGGATATGGCTTACTCAACAGTATTCAAAAGATGTGTTGAACGGTGCGTTAATCAATCGCTATTCAAACGGTACGTCCTTTATTAAATGTAACTACATCGACGGAGAATTAGACGGATATTATGTAAAATATTATCGTAGCGGCAACGTGTCAAGCGAAGGATATTATGCCGCCGACACAAAAATAGGCGAATGGAAAGAATATTTGGACAATGGTGTGATGTCGAAAATTTCGTATTACGACTCCTACGGTGAATTGCAAGGCTGGGAAACGGAATATACCGTAGAAGGAAAACTGAAACGGCAAAAATACTACGTCGGCGGACAATTGCAAAAGTATGTGTTGTACGACAAAAATGAGCAAATATTAGATTCGTGCAATTTGAAACACGGCAACGGACAGTTACTGATAGTATTCCCCAACGGACAACCGTATTACAAAGCACACTTACTGGGCGGAAAATACAACGGTATGTTGGAACGCTACACACTTACCGGAACATTGACATACAAAGGAAATTACATAGACGATAAGGAAGATGGCTTGCACACATGGTATTACGCCGATGGCAAAAAATCGACAGAAGAACACTATGTGCTTGGTAAAAAACACGGCAGTGCAAAAGAGTATTACAACAATGGCAGCATTTCTCAAGAAGAGGAATATATGTTGGGTACCTTACAAAAACGCACCCAATATTACAAAAACGGCGCAAAGAAATCGGAAGTTGTATATGATAGCGAAGAGAACGAAATTGTGTCGAACCGCTATGCTCCGGACGGTACGTTCTGCTATGCTTTTGTGCTTGAAAGCGGGTTCATTGCCGGCTACACCTATTTCGATGC
>JAISIO010000053.1 GCA_031262005.1 Bacteroidales bacterium | reverse complement strand
CTATTACTGATATTTCCGGCTTTTGAAATCAAATATTCGGCGCGGCGAGCAATCAATTCATCGTAATAATTTTGATTGATTGCATGAATGCGCATCAGTTTTGAAAATTCGGTTTCGTCGTACACTTGCGAACCACCGTTGTTCAGTGCGTTGAGACTTGCAAGTTTTTCACGCAATTGTCGATTGTTGTTTTTTATAAATTGTTGCAATAAATCCCGTTGTTCGGCAATTTGCTTATCTAAAATTTTGATTTTCTGATTTTCTGACGTTACGGTCATCAGTAGTTCAGATCGTTGTTTTTGCAATTGTTCTATTCCGTTCAAAAAATTCAAAAGCAGCGTTTCGGCATTGGAGCCGGCAAGCAGAGCCGTGAGTTCGCTTGTGTTGAGAGTTTGAGTAGAGTTTAATTCCGCTGTAAGTTGCTGCAATGAAGAAAGTTGTGCTTGGTAATTTTCTATTTCCTGACGTGTTTTTGTATCAAATATCAGCGATTTGTGTTGGGTTGAGGTGGCGGTAATATTGTGCTCTTTTTTGAAATTAGAAAGTTCTTGTTCCGATTCTTCAAGTTTTTCATATATAATTTTAAGTTGTTCTTCAATAAAATCCAGTACTTTGAGTGCTCGTTCCTGTTTTTTTTCCACGTTGTAAATCAAAAACATGTCGCTTATGGTGTTTACAATGTCTGCTGTTTTTTGAGGATTGAATCCCGTATATTGAATTTGTATCGTATTGGCTTCGTTGTTCAGAATAGATATGTTTAATTTATTTTCTATGTGTGTTTTAAATGCGGTTTCATCATCATATTGCACAAAAAAGAAATTATTCGATTGGTCTAAAAAAGCCTCTTCCTTTACAATGTTTACATAAATTTTAGCTCCTGAAATCTGTTGCCATGAATTGCGTTCAATTGATTGAGTAATAGTGTTTATGCCATCAATTGAGTAGTGTAGTTCCACCAGCTGCGTTTCTGTATTCACATCAATATGAATGTGTCGATTGAAAAAAGACTGTTGCACATCTTTGAGTTCCACAAAAAAAGGAGCATTGTTGTAGAGTTCCGAAGTTAAAACTTTCCCTTCGGAATAATAGCTTGTGTATAAATTGAGCTTTGCAAGTGTTCGTTTCAAAAATTCTTGCGAACGCAGCAATTCAAGCGTGTTCGACAGAGAATTTGAACCGTATATTGCCGATGTTTTTAGAATGTCATCTGTCTGTTCTTCATTGGTTTGAATAATGCTAAATGCTTGATACGTAGGCTGAGTATAACGCAAATAAAGATACGTACCTCCAATTCCTAAAAGAATAATAATGATATAATAAACGATATTTTGTTTTACAACGTGTATGAATTTTCCAAACTCAAACGTATCGTTTAAAACCGGTATAGTTTTTTGCTTTGCCATAAGCGTCAAATTTTCTTATTAAAAAATGTAACGTGTGCTACATGTTGAATTTCGGCAGTTTTCAATTTTTAATTCTCAACTTTCGATTTTATTTGTTCCCAAACACCGAATATACGAGCACTGCCGATGAAAATAAAACAACGATAGGCTGAATTTCGGCTAAAATTTTTCGTGCGTAACGCGGACGAGCATCTACATACACTATATCGTTAGCCTGCAATATAAAATTTGCTTTTTTAAATTCTTCTAACTTCCGCACATTATAGTTATACACCGATGGATTCGTATTGTCGCCTCGTATTAGCTTGATTTTGTATGATTTACTGTTTTCGGTAAGTCCGCCTGCTTGGGCAATTGCTTCCAAAAGCGTAATTCCGTCTTCGGGTACCGGTATGCGAGTACCTTTGGTTCCACCTTCAAAAAACATAATGATTGAACGATTGACAATAGTAATTTTTACAAACGGCTCTTGGTAATAGGTGCTGAGTTTTTGTTCTAAAATTACTTCTGCAGAATCTTTGCTTATGCCGCCAAGTTTTATTAAACCAATGGTTGGAATTTTTACCGTACTATCGGCACGTATCATGTAGGTAATAGCCTCGTTATTAGTTGAATTACCGGTTGCAATGTTTTGAGGATTGCTGTAAAATTCCAATAAATTGGTACCGTTGTTGGTACTCATTATTATTTGTAGTTGGTCGAAGGGTTGCAGTATAGTTGCTTTTTTCGTTTGTGTGAATGAATTGAACGTAAAATCTTTGTTCGTTTCAAACATAACGGTGGGCGTGAGTACTTTACACGACAAAAACACACTTGCGAGTGCTACAAAAATAAAACCTTTGTAAAGATGCTTCATATAGTGTTACTAAGAAATTCTCACAAAAATAGGAAATAATTAACACAATAATACTAATTGCCAAGGAATTATTAGGGCAGGCGCAGGAAATAATGAACAATGAACAATGAATAAATTTTGATACCTTGTTTTTCTCTTAGCATTTTGTCTGTAAGCTGCGTTGCACTTGTGTATGGTTATTCATATTCAGCCCTATTGGGCTATTCGATACCGTAGAGACGTTGCGTGCAGCGTCTCCCTCGTTTCAAGCAAAGCGCACAAAACAGTTTTTTTGTAAAAATTTTCAATTTTCAACTTTCCATTTTCAATTATTCCACACGCTTGCCCTAAGGAATTATTATGAATTACGAATTACAACTCATAATTCCTAACTTCTTATAAAGTTTATCCATATCGCTACACAAGCGTTGATAACTAAATTGTTGTACAGAATGTGTGCGTGCGTATTCGGTCATGTCGGCGCGTTTGGCACTATCTTGTATGAGTGAAAGTAGTTTTTCTGCAAATTCATTGGTATCGAGCGACGAAAGAAGAGCAGTTTTGTTCTCTACCACAATGTCACGAATGCCGCCCACATTGGTACTTACAATTGCTTTCCCCGCAGCTTGCGCTTCAATCAAACTTACAGGTGTGCCTTCGTTGAACGATGTAAGGCAAATAATATCAAGTCCGGCAACGGCACGGTCTATATCATGTATCCACGAAGTAAACGTTATCAACTGTTCCGAAATGCCGAGTGTGTGGCAATATTCTTTCAATGAACTGGATTCTTCGCCGTCGCCGATTATAAAAGCGCGAATTGGCTGTGTTGTATTCTGTGTGCACGAGTAAATAGCATCAATAAACAAACGGTGGTTTTTTATAGCGGTCAATCGACCAATAATTCCTATGGCTATTTCGCTGTCGTTCAATTGATAGTGCGTGCGGAAATTACTGCGTTTTTCTTCTTGATTTTCGGTAAATTTGTGTAAATCAAACCCTAAGGGAACTATGTGAATTTTTTCGGGTTTACAAATTTTGTGTATCGTTCCTAAATCGTATTTCTGCGTTTCGCTGATGGCAACAATTGCAGTACTCAGTCGAGCTAATAATCGTTCAATGATAATAAAAATTTTCGTCTTTGTTTTACCAAAATAGGAGTGAAATACGTGTCCGTGAAACGTGTGTACAATTATGGGAACGCCACACCACCAAGCTGCTAAACGACCTAAGGCTCCGGCTTTTGCTGCATGGGTGTGTACAATATCGGGTTTTTCGCAGCGAATAATTTTCACAATAGTACGCCATGCCGCAATTTCATTTATGAAACCAATACGGCGTTTCATTGCCGGCAATACCGTGTAGGGAATGTTCAATTGTTGTAATAAAAATTCTGAACTTGTTTCGTTATCGTCTTTTTCGCCGCCTATGAGAATTGTGGTATATTCTTCGGGCAAATATTTGCTTAAATACGCAGCATTGTGCATAGGTCCGCCAAGATTAAAACGATTGAGTATGCGAAGAATTTTTGGCATGATATGGTGCGTGTATGCAAGTATAATTAAACAAAAAAGAGAAGTTTTACCTTCTCTTTTGTGACTCCGGAGAGACTCGAACCCCCAACCTTCTGATCCGTAGTCAGATGCACTATCCATTATGCTACGGAGCCATTGCTTTAAAGCGGTGCAAAGATACAGTTTTTTTTTTACCTGCAAACTTTTATGGGGAGTTTTTTTATATTTTACCGAATCAAAGTAACATTACCGAACTGAGCATATCCACCGAGTGGTTTTTTGAGACCTGGCCACGTTGTACCGTCTTGGAACTTCGCTTCAAGTTTCCAGATGTATACATCACTTTGGAGGAGTTGCCCGTTGTAGGTACCGTTCCATTCGCCGGCGAACATACCATCAACCACGTCGTTGGAGTAGAAGAGCAGGTTGCCCCACTTGTCGTACACCCAGAACTGAGCCGATTCCAGATTGAATGCGACCGGTTTGAAGACACGGACAGAAGCCGCTGCGTTGGTAGGGCTGAAGGCATTGGGCAGATAGACACCCGCCCGAAGATCCACGAAAATTTCCGTAGAGTAGGAGTGCGCGCAGCCATATTCATTGGTAACAGTCAGCACCGGATGTTTATATCCGTAGGAATAATCTTCCACAGTAATCGGCACGTTTCGGTCATCGTATTCCACAAACAAATCCTCGTGGAGCGGGTCGTTAGAAGGCACACGGTCGAAGTTCCACGACATGGAATAGCCTAATTGAATAGGTTCAGCATTCGCATCATAACGACTTTTGATAGGAGCTTGGGAAGAACTGTCGAGGAATTCGATAGTAGTCCCTGCGCCGGGTAAACTCCACGTATAGTGAGCCACAGGGTAGGGCGCAATGTTCACCACCAGCGTATCGAACCCTTTACAGCCCGCCCACGTAGTTTCCTTTACATAAACAGTATCAATTCCCGCTTTGTGCCAGTCTACGTATCTGCTTGGCGAGAACGGATTTCCGTCTTTGGCATAATTATACACATCACCCGAAGTGTTCCACACGTAAGAACTCGTTTGCGAAGGCACTTGCTCAATGTAGTACGGTTCTTCGAGTGCAGTAGTAGCGCAGAGTTCCGAGCGACCGATAATTTTAGTTTTCGCAGCAGGAGCAATATCAAAACTCAAAGGCGTCATCTCGCTTTGGCAACCGGTTATGGCGTCAGTATCGAAGAG
>JAISIO010000032.1 GCA_031262005.1 Bacteroidales bacterium | reverse complement strand
CTACACTCTAATAACTACACTCTAATCACTAATCACTAATCTCTGTACCCGTCCGTTTTTCTGAGCAATATAAAATTTCCCGTTTGCTGCTTTTACAGCCACAATTGAATTTGTTTGGCGCAAGTTGTGCACTTTCCAATCCATACCTTTATTGGAACTTGTGAAAATAGCATTCTTTCCGTCGCCTACGCACAGTACCGTACCGTTGGCATTAGCAGCTATGTAGCGCATATTTTTATTGCTTTTGAACGCAGTGTGCCATGTTTTGTTGGGGTCTAACACATCACGAGTGAAAATTTTTCCGCTAAATGCGCAGGCAATTACCGTATTGCCTACGGAAGTAATACCGCAAAAAATTTCATTGCCAATGCGTTCCAATTCCATAGTTTGCCCATAGTTGCTGTAATGAAAAATGGAGCCATAGCCGGCAACAAAAAAATCCGATGCCGAAACGGCAGTAAAATCATACACATCGGTTTGAGGAGTGCGATGTTGCAACGGGTATGTATTTTGACTTATGCCTACACTTGGACTTTTTACATACATGTGTCCGTTGAACAGTACATCTTTCGTGCCGATGGCGAAGGTAGGGAAATCATTTGTGCCGTATATTTTTGTGAGATTGCTGCGGTCATTTTCCCAAAAATAATCAAAATCGTAGGGTTGAGTCCATGTAGTGCCGTAGTCGGTGCTTTTGAGCACAAGCATACTGTCGCCGCAAGCCCACATAACCGTATCGTTGAAATATAATGAATGAATAGGGTAGGAAAATGTATGTACAATAGGATTAGGATTTCCTTCCTGTTGTTTTACAATTCTTCCCTGACGAGCAGTTGTGCCACAGGCAATAATAACCGAATCGCCTACAATACACACATCGCTGAGTTCCACATTGCCGAATGATGCCACGTTTTCGGTTCCCGGCAGAGTGTTTTTATTGCACGAAACGGTACATAGCAGGAAAAAATACAGTAGCGTAGAGAATCCAAGAGAAAAATATGTGTTCATAAACCCGATTATTTTTACAAAAGTAAACAATAATTGCTATACGCCTATAAATTTTGTAACTAACAATGGATTATTATTTTTTTTCTTAATCAACAATGATTTATTATACAATATAAAGTGTACTTTTGCGGTCGAATAACGTTATAAAAACTGTAAAAAGTATACACATGAATAGAATATTCTATGTGGCAGGTATTGCCTTATTACTTTCGCACACAGCGTGCAAACAAACGAAAGAACCAATAGCAAAAAATACCGATTGGAAAAAATTATCGTTGCGTGAAAAAATTGGGCAAACTATGATGGTGCAAGCCACATACCAAGAGCACATGAAAATAGGCGGCGATTCGTTGGAAGTATTCTTTGAAAAATACCCAATCGGCGCATTCTTTATGGCGCAATGGAATTTTACGTGGCCCGAAAAACCTGCCAATTTGAACACCGATTTCATTCCGAACCTTATGAAAATATACGACTCGGCATCGCCGCGTCCGCTGTTTTTTAGCGAAGATTTTGAGCGTGGAGCGGGCTATGGCTATACCAGTGCAACAAAACTACCGGCAGAAATGGCACTCGGAGCTGCGCAAAACACCGATTTGGCGTATGATTACAGCCAAATAATGTCGCAAGAGGTGCGAGCTATGGGCTTTAATTGGTTGCTCAATCCGGTAGCCGACTTGAATATGAATCCTTTACACCCGTTGGTAATTGAACGTGCAATTTCCGACAATGCCGAGCGCACAATTCCTATTCTGCAAGCACAAACTCGTGCTATGCGCGAACACGGTGTAATTGCAACCATAAAACACTTTCCGGGTGATGGTGCCACCATTTGCGACCAGCATGAAATGACTTCGGCAAATAATCTTTCGCTTAACGAATGGAAAAAAACATTCGGTAAGGTATTCCAAACCATGATTGACCAAGAAATACCATCAATTATGGTAGGTCATATACAATTTCCTGCTTATCAGAACGATGCCATCAATGGAGTGTTGCCACCGGCTACGCTTTCAAAAGACATTATGACCAAACTTTTGAAACAGGAAATGGGCTACAAAGGAGTCGTAATTTCCGATGCCATGAATATGGGGGGCGTATCGGGTTACTACGATAGTTATCTCGAAGCCGCGGTGCAATGCTTTGTTGCCGGTGCCGATATGATTTTGTGGCCAGATCTTGCATATATGGACACTGTGGAAGCACGAATCAATCGCGGCGAAATTCCCATGAGTCGTTTGGACGATGCGGTGGAGCGAATTTGGGCTTTGCGCGAAAAATACGATTTGCTTGAGAAAAAAACATCAATCACAACGCCGCTCCCCGAAAATCACGCAGAATTTGTGCAGACGACAATGACGCAACTTGCCAATGAGGCAATAACGCTCATTCAAGACAAAGGCAATGTAATTCCACTTGATACGGCAAGTGTGAAACGAATAATGCTTATAAATATTAGCCATAAAAACCACTCAGGAACATTCCAAATTCTGAAAAATGAACTGTTGGAACGTGGTTTTGATGAGGTGCGTTTGGAACACAATATTCATCGCGACGAATGGGGCTGGAAATGGGATACTGCGGTTATGCCGTACGATAAATTTATAGTGTGTTTTGAAAATAAATATTTAGACCCACTTGGTTCTCCGCTTTTGAAAGACCGCGAAGCATACGCTTTGTGGACTATTAAAGATTTGCCGAAAGACAAAGTTATTTCAATTTCTTTCAGTAATCCGTATTATAACACCTTCTATTTGAAAACCACACCATTGTTAATGAACGCATATAGTAGCGATGAATTTATGCAACGGGCTGCAGCTCGCTTGTTGATGGGCGAAATAAAAGCAACAGCAACTTCGCCGGTTAATTTGTATAACCCTATTATGCGATAAACAATCGATCATAACTACAAACCAATCAAATCAAAGCAGACAGATACACAATGAAAGTAATGAGTACGTAATTGTATTGATGTGTGATATTTTGCTTATTGAAAAGAAATAATATGTTGGCACCATGAAACCAAAAAGAGTTCTTATTGTAAGCAGTCGCATGCAGTGTGAAGGAAAAACCGTACAGTGGGTACCCGAGGTATATCCTAAGCTTTTGATGCAATATGGGATTGTACCTGTTATTGTGCCTACTATGGGAATAACGCCGAAAATTTTACAAGAATATTTGAATAACTACGATGGCTTACTTTTGATAGAGGGGGGCGATGTGCATCCGCAACGATATTCAGATACATGGAATGAAAATGATTTTAAAGACTGTGATACATTGAAAGATGAAATTGAATTTCAATGTTTTGCGCATGCTTATATTGGAAGAAAACCAATTTTGGGAATTGGTCGGGGTATGCACGTAATCAATGTTGCCTTGGGTGGTACGCTTGCTGCCGATATTCATCAGCATAGGAATGCCGCAACAAATCATATTGATTACGATAAAGACCATTCTCTATGCAATGAAATAGAGATAGCGCCTCGAACACCGCTTATGTATTGGTACAAACGACGCATTCTTTCGGTTAATTCATCTCATAATCAAAGAATTGGAAAATTGGGCGACTATTTAATAGATATGGCACACGATGCCAAAGGTGTAATAAATGGTATCTATATACCTCATTATCCGTTTTTGATAGGTTTACAATTTCATTTGGGGAGCATATTAGATGAAGATGAAGATAATAAGTTAGTTCTTATGAAGTTTATAGATGCGGTATCTCCTTCTTGGAGTCCCTCTGCATGGGAGAGTTTTGCACCTAAAAAATGGTAATTCGGTAGCTGATAACAAGAAAGATAATACAAAACCAATGAACATTATATTACGGTACTTTCATTTTGTTGTAGGATTGTGTATTATCTATTTTGCTGCTTCTTGTGAAGAAGAAATGAAGAATTTTGAATTGCCTGTTTCGCAGCCGCTCTTGGTAATTGATGCTGAATGTAATGCCATGAATGATTCTATTACGGTGCAAATATCGAAAACGGTTGACTTTCTGGGTAACGCACACAATCCGCCGGTGGAAGATGCGGTAATTACACTGCGTTACAATTCCATAGAATTACCGCTTGTGGCACAAAGTGCCGGACGGTATGTTGCCTGCGCCGAATTTCCGGACGATACTTACTACGAACTTTTGGTGGAAGTAGAAGGGAAAACATATACTGCTGTGTCGTATATGCCTCGCAAAGTATCATTTACCGAAGTGAAATACGAGAAACTTACGCACAATCCACTATTTCCCATGATTCAATACGGCGACACTACGTTCAATGTAACACTTTCGTTTTTAGACCCTCAGCATGAAACAAACTTTTATCGTTTGCTTATGTATCGCAACGATACCCTCGTTCGACGCAATGATTTGACGGTGTTGGACGATACGTATTTCACTGCCGATACGCTACACTACACCCCGTGGAGTAACGTTTACGAAGGCGATACTGTTGTTGTTGAATTACGTTCGTTCGATAGGGCGGCATACCAATTTTACACTACCATGCAGGCAGCCATGCAAGCAGGCGGTGCTTTTTCGTTGCCCGACAATCCCCAATCGAATTTCTCGGGTGGAGTGTTGGGGCATTTTACCGCTTTTTCCGGTGATAGACGGGGATTTCGCATATATTCAACTGTTACAAATAGGGGGGTATTTCAACAGTAATCGAACGCAACCGATGAATACCAATACATGAGAAAATCAATCACAATACTACTACTGCTTTCCCTTTTTACAATGCTTCAAGCACAAGAATTGCGGATTAGCGGTTATGTGAAGGATAAACAAACACAAGAATTTCTTGTGGGAGCAACGGTTGCCATTGCCGGAGCTAATAACGGTGCAATGACCGATGCAAACGGTTTTTTTTCGATGCAACTTCCCAAAGGCGATTATACATTGGTGATTTCATATTTCGGCTTTACCGAAATTCGAGAAACTGTGAAACTTATGCGCAATACCACACGCACATTTTTATTGCAACCACAGGCGTCTCAGTTGGAACGAATCGTAGTGTCTTCGGTTGCCCCGAATTACAATGTGGTTTCTACCGAAATTGGTGCACAAACGCTGCAAATGAGAGACATAAAAACCATACCGGTTATATTCGGCGAAAATGATATATTGAAAACCATACAATTGCTGCCCGGTGTGCAAAGTGCAGGGGAGGGCAATAGTGGTTTCAATGTGCGAGGTGGTGGTGCCGATCAAAATCTGGTGTTGCTCGATAATGCGGCAGTTTATAATGCATCGCACGTTATGGGATTTTTTTCGATTTTCAATGGCGATGCCATAGCCGATTTGAAATTGTACAAAGGTTCTATGCCGCCGGAATATGGGGGTAGGCTTTCGAGCGTACTCGATGTTTCGCTGCGTGAGGGCGATTTGAAGGCGTTTCATGTCAATGGCGGAATTGGCACAATTTCATCGCGATTGACGGTGGAAGGACCAATTGCGAAAGATAAAGCATCGTTTATTGTTTCGGGGCGACGCTCATACGCCGATATGTTTTTGAAACTCTCGCGTCAAGAGGACTTGCGCAAAACCAAACTGTTTTTCTACGATATGAACGGAAAAATAACGTATCGTGTCAATCCGAAAAATCGCTTAACACTTTCGCTCTACACTGGCACCGATAAATTTATGTTTCAAAATAAACAAGGAATCTATTGGGGCAATACCATAGCTTCGTTACGCTGGGCGCATACGTTTCACTCAAATTTTAGCCTCAATTCGTATTTTATATACAGCAATTTTCAATCGACAATTGCCGTAGAAATGGACGAACAAAAAACAAAACTACTTTCGGGTGTAAGCGATTTTTGTGTGAAAGAGCATTTTTCGTGGCGCATTAATCCCCGTAATTCGCTTAAATTTGGTTTTGAAAGCACGTTTCACACCTTCAATCCGGGTACCTTGGATACCGAAATGACAATGATAAAACTCGAGATTCAAAAAAAATACGGGTGGGAGAATGGTATATACATAAGCAACGACCAAAGTTTGGCGGAACATATTAAACTCAATTACGGATTTCGTATTTCAACCTATTCTGCTATGGGACTGGGTTCGGTGTATGGCTACAATGCCGAACATCAAAAAACAGACAGTGTGGCATTCGGCAGAGGCGAATTTATAAAAACCTATCCTGCGTTTGAGCCGCGCCTATCGGCAAATTACATAATTAATAAAGAAAATTCTATAAAAGCGTCTTACATGCGCACGCAGCAGTATGTGCATTTGATTCAGGGGTCTACTGTTTCGTTGCCCTTAGATTATTGGATACCAAGCACGGCACTCGTAAAACCCGAAATTTGTAATCAATATTCCATTGGATATTTTCGGAATTTAGCCGACAACCGTTACGAACTTTCGGCAGAATTATATTATAAGGATTTGGAACAACAAATTGATTATCAAAGTGGAACAAATGTTTTTTTGAATCCCGATATTGAAAGCTATTTATTGTTTGGTGTAGGAAAATCCTACGGTTTGGAATTGTTTGCTAAGAAAAGCACCGGCGATTTTACCGGTTGGATTTCGTATACACTCAGCAAAACACAAAAAAAATTCGATGAATTGAATAAGGCGCAGTGGTTTCCGGTGCGCAACGACCGCCGTAATAGTATTTCGGTAGTAGGAATGTACAAAATCAATGAAAAATGGCAATGCGCTGCCACGTGGATTTTTGCCAACGGTGAAGCGGTTACGTTGCCGGCGGGTAAATATACCATTGAAGATTTTCAAGTATATTATTTTACCGAACGCAATGGCTACCGTATGCCCAATTATCACCGAATGGACGTGAGTGTAACCTACACAAAAAAACACAAGCGATATGAATCGGAATGGAATTTCTCTATCTACAATGTGTATAGTCGCAAAAATGCTTTTTTCTTGTACTTTGATGAAGTGCCCAATTCCGACCGTTTGCGGGTGATGAAAGTTACATTGTTTCCTATTCTTCCTTCCATAACATGGAATTTTAGGTTTTAATCAAAAAAACATACGAAATAGCGGAAAAAAGATGTTGAAAAATTTTTTTACTAAAAAAAAACACGTACTTTTGCACTGCATTTTTAGAAGCACGGAAATGTAGCTCAGTCGGTAGAGCACAGGACTGAAAATCCTGGTGTCGGCGGTTCGATCCCGCCCGTTTCCACAAAAAAACCATTGCACATTGTGTAATGGTTTTTTTTGTGCGTATAAACGAA
>JAISIO010000135.1 GCA_031262005.1 Bacteroidales bacterium | reverse complement strand
CCGTAATCGGATTATGCTTTTCAGCATGTAAAAAAGATGACGTTCCTGAAGGGTATATGGAACATCAAGGTGATTTCTATAAGAATCCTGTGCCTGTGCAATTTGATTCTAACAATGATGGAATCATAGATGCTTCCGATGCTTTTATTGAAGTGCTTGGTACTAATCTACTCGCAAGTGAAACTCCAAGTGGTGGTGCGTTATATAGTGGAGAAACAGACGGTGTGCGCAATGGAGTGCGGTATTGCTATCAAAATGTGGAAAGAAATTGTGAGAAGAATGGCTCATTATATTCAATGGAAACAGCATTGAATGCCGATTGGGAAACATTGTTGCAAAACGCCTCAGCAAATATGAATGACCAAAACGGCAATGGAATGTGGGATTATATTGATGAAATTCTGTCTTCTGTCTATATCAACAAAGAATGTGGTGCTGCTTCGGCACAAGCGGCAAAGGAATTTGTAAACAGGATTAACCAAATTATAACACCCGAAGTCTTGGTACCATCGGTAGAAGGAATTACACAGGAAGCTATACACCGTACCATGACTGACGTGTTGAAAAAATCGTTGAATGATACCAAAACATATGTAGACATAACGAGCATTCAAGAAGTACTCAATAAAGCTATAACCTCCATTATTGAGTTCACAGCTACATCTCCCGAAAATGATTGGGTAAATACATACCACTTGTCGTATGCTCAGCTTGATATAATAGCAAATTCGGTTGCCGGCAATGCTGCTACAGCACTAAGTAATAAAATTGCCAATGATGCGTTGGTACAAATAAAAAAAGAAAGTGTATCGGAAAACCATGTACAAGGATTATGTCCTAATGGGTTTCACGTGCCGTCTGATACCGACTGGATAATGTTTGAAATGGCTCTTGGAATGAGTGCCTCCGAAGCTATGCAATCGGGAATTGAAATAACAAACAGAGGTGCCGCCGCAAAAGTGGTTGAAAAAATGATACATACGCACGGATTTGCATATAGTGGTTATATGACTGAAGGAGAACATTTCGTGTCGGAGAATGATGCGGGAGTATTCATGTCGTCGAGCGTAGGCGTTGATGACGAGGGTTATTATATGTGGGTTAGGGAAATTGCCAAAAGCGAAAAATATACAGGAGTAATTCGCTATAAACATTATGCCCCTTCGGGATTAAGTGTACGCTGTTTTAAAAATTGAGAAGGAATTAGAGCTTAGGAGATAGACACAAAAGTAATTTCCTAACGACTAATACTATTTCCTATGAACTTGACTATAAAAGAATGGGCGCACGAAGATCGTCCGCGAGAAAAATCATTACTCAAAGGAATAGGTGCATTATCAAATGCTGAATTGATAGCTATTCTCCTTGCAACGGGTAGTCGTGAAGAGTCGGCTGTGGATATTGCAAAGCGAATTTTACATCAAGCAAACAACAATGTAGCTGAATTTGCTAATTTTTCATTTGCCGATTTAACAAAAATAAAAGGAATAGGCAAAGCGAAAGCAATAACACTGCTTGCGGCAATTGAATTAGGACGTCGTCGCAATGCTGCCGAAGCTCAACAGCTGCCTATAATACAAGCAAGTCGTCATATTTTCAATCGTATGCATCCATTATTAGCCCACTTACAACATGAAGAATTTCATGTGTTGTATCTCAATAACGCTTCACAACTTATTGCTTCCAAAACTTTGAGCGTTGGTGGTACGGCAGGCACTGTGGTAGATATAAAGTTGATAGGAAAATATGCTATGGAATATCTTGCTTCCGCATTAATTTTGGTGCACAATCATCCTTCGGGAAACACTCAGCCAAGCGAACAAGACAAAAATCTTACACGTAAAGTAAAACAAGCTACCGAATATATGGACTGCACGCTAATAGACCATGTAATTGTGGCAAAAAATGATTATTTTAGTTTCGCAGATGAAAATATGCTGTAAAAATAATGCTCACCGTATGTATCAACAACTATTTAAACAAATGAAATTTATACTTGGATTACTTCTCAGTTTTTATTCTTTGGCAACGTTTGCTCAAACCGATACCTTAGAATTGTATACCAAACAAAGTTGCGGACATTGCAAATGGACAAAAGCAACACTTACGCGAAATCAAATTGCTTATGCCGAATATGATTTGGCTGACGATAGGAATGCTGATGTTATGCTTAAACGTCTGGCGGCAAAAGGCTATCGCTCAATGATTCACTTGCCGGTTATTTTACTGAATGATTCGCTCATTCACCCCACTACCGACACTACACTTTCGTTGCAACGAATTGTGAACACGCTCTTGATACAACAAAAAAACGGCACCTTACATTTTGCAAAATCAAAACCTGTAGTGATGCAATTGAACGAAGCAACAAGCGGAGAATCAGACGATTGTGTTCTGCGCAAAGGAGAACCACGCTATGTAATAATTCAATATGAGTTTACCGATAAACAACAAGCATCTGATAAATTGAAAGAACTTCATACTCAGGGCTATAAATTTGCAGGAATGCTGCAAATGCAAGAAAAATACAGAATATATTCACAAATATTTACAAGCGAAGAAGAAGCAATCGCTGTGTTGCCGTATGTACAGAGAAAATTTCCAGAAGCCTCTGTTTTTCCTCTTAAATAATCGCAATCTCTATCTAAAAACAAACAAAAATATTGCGGAATAACTATTAATCAAATAGTTATGCGCTTCAAAAATAGAATCAAATTATGGAAAAAACAATGATATTTGGTACTCACGCAGTGCTCGAAACCCTAAAAGAAGGCAAACCGATTGACCAAATTCTAATAAAAAAACAATCGGACAATGAAATGATACGAGAAATAATTTTTCATGCACGCAAAGCAGGAGTTACCGTAAAATCGGTGCCGATAGAAAAATTACAACGCATTACGCAGAAAAATCATCAAGGAGTGATTGCGTTCACGTCGCCTATAGAATTTGATAGTATTGAAATTTTGTTGCCGCTCATTTACGAGCGTGGTGAAAATCCATTTATCGTATTGCTCGACGAAGTGAGTGATGTGCGTAATTTCGGTGCAATTGTGCGTTCGTGCGAATGTATGGGTGTGCACGCCGTGGTAGTGCCTCATGTTGGTTCGGCGCAAATTAGTGCCGATGCGCTTAAAACATCGGCAGGAGCATTAGCTAAAGTGCCGGTGTGTAAAGTGAAGTCGCTTGCCGCAACTTGCAAATATTTGCAAGAAAGCGGTTTACAACTCGTGTGTGCCTCCGAAAAATTTGCCGAACCGTGTTATGAAGTTGATATGAAAGTCCCTACCGCTTTGGTTATGGGTAATGAAGAACGGGGAATTTCGCAGTCGATTATTGATCTTGCCGATCGCAGGATTTGCATACCTATGAGTGGGGAAATAAATTCTTTGAATGTATCGGTTGCTACTGGAATTTGCTTGTATGAGGCGGCACGGCAGAGAGGATAATTATATTTTGAATCAAGATATTTTTTAGATACACAAAATCACAGGCAGTTTATAAGTGCTCTGTTTCGTTCGGATTGATTCTGTGCAAAGAAAAATTTCGATACAAATACAACGAAAGAGTAGAAGGGCGACGACTAATGAGAAAATAAAACATAAAAAAATGAAATGTCTATTGTAAAAGTGTTTTTCTTTTCCTACTTTTGTAAGTAATTTTAATAAGCGATATAATACATACTCTTATGACCGAAACAATCATTGCAAAATTACAACAACAGATTGCAACAGTGAGAGAAATGTATCGAGTGTTGAAAGAAAAAAACGAAGTTTTACAAACAAAAAATAACGATTTAAACGAACAATTAGAACAGAATAAAGAAACTATCGAGAACTTACAAAGAAACTATATGGAACTGCAAACGGCGCAAGCCATGAGCGGAGCACAAGGCAACAATGTCGAAGCGAAACAACGTATAGAAGAGATTGTACGAGAAATAGACGAATGTATTGCATTATTACAATGAGCGACGATAAACTTTCCATAACATTAAAAATCCTTGACCGGATATATCCATTGAAGGTTGAGCGGAGCGAGGAGGAGAAATTTCGCAATGCCGCTGTTCGCATTAACGATTTGGCGAAAAAATTTGAGAGCCGATTTGAAAATAAAGACAACCAAGATTTTTTGGCAATGGTGGGGCTGCAGTTTGCTCATAAACTAATAGAGTTTGAGAATGCACAAAAGGATACAACAATAGCTGTTACATTAGAAACAATGTGTGAAGAACTAGATGAATTTATAAAAATAAATCAATAGAAAGAACAAACATTATACTCGTATTATTTTCTTAAGTACTGTGAAAACTCAACGTTTTACACAACACCGGAGCAAGTAACACTTGCCAATATCGAGCCTCAAAAATTCGCAAGAATTTCCGCAAGGTGAATGAGGATTTTAGCGGCGAATTTCACTCCAAAACCTGTTTTTTCGGGTTTTCTACGATTTAAGAAAGTGATGCGGGTTTTTTTTATATATATTAATTACAAACTAAATTTAAACAATGGGAATAACAACAATTATTTGTACCGTGGTTGGCTTAATCGTAGGAGGAGGGGCTGCTTTTGCTATTCAAAAAGTAGCGTTGAAAAATAGGATTACCACACTGATTAGCGAAGCCGAAAAAGAGGCTGAAGTTATAAAAAAAGAAAAGATGCTGCAGGCAAAAGAAAATTTTTTGCAACTCAAAAGCGAGCACGAAAAAGCAGTGAATGCACGTAATCAAAAAGTGTCGCAAGACGAAAATCGAATCAAACAAAAAGAGGACAGTATTCGCCAAAAACAAGAAGATTTGCAACGCAAACAAAAAGAACTTGAAACACAAAAAGAACATTTGAATGCGCAATTTCAGGTTGCTGAACGCAAAACCGAAGAATTGGAAAAAGCACATAAACGTCAAGTGGAGCAATTGGAAACAATTTCGGGACTTTCGGCTGCCGAAGCAAAAGAGCAGTTAGTGGATTCGTTGAAAGCTGAGGCAAAAACCGAAGCAATGTCGTTGATAAACGAAATAATGGAAGAAGCGAAAATGACAGCCAATAAAGAAGCGAAAAAAATAGTTGTTCAAACCATTCAACGCACAGCCACCGAACACGTTGCCGAAAATTCGGTTTCAATATTCCATATTGATAACGATGAGGTAAAAGGTAGAATTATTGGACGTGAAGGACGAAACATTCGCGCTTTGGAAGCAGCTACTGGTATAGAAATTGTGGTGGACGATACTCCCGAGGCTATTATTTTATCGGGATTCGACCCTGTGCGCCGTGAAATTGCTCGCCTTGCGTTGCATCAATTAGTTACCGACGGACGTATACATCCGGCTCGTATTGAAGAGGTTGTGGAGAAAACTCGAAAGCAAGTTGAAGAAGAAATTATAGAAACAGGTAAAAGAGTTACTATTGACTTAGGTGTACACGGTTTACACCCTGAATTGATTCGCTATATCGGACGTATGAAATATCGTTCGTCGTATGGACAGAATTTGTTGCAACACTCCAAAGAAACAGCGAAACTCTGCGGTATAATGGCTGCGGAACTTGGTTTGAATGCGAAATCGGCAAAACGTGCGGGATTACTCCACGATATTGGAAAAGTGGTGGAGGAAGATGATGAATTACCACACGCACTTTCGGGTATGCGTTTGGCAGAAAAATTCAAAGAACGTCCTGATATTTGCAATGCCATAGGTGCTCACCACGAGGAAATGGAAATGGAAACACTCATAGCACCGATAGTGCAGGTGTGTGATGCTATTTCGGGTGCTCGTCCGGGTGCACGTCGCGAAATTGTGGAATCGTACATTAAGCGATTGAAAGATCTTGAAAATATTGCGCTGTCGTACAATGGTGTGTTGAAAACATACGCAATACAAGCAGGACGTGAATTGCGTGTAATTGTTGGTGCCGAAAAAGTATCCGACAGTGAAACCGAAGTATTGTCGATGAATATAGCAAAACGTATACAAGAAGAGATAACCTATCCGGGACAAGTAAAAATTACTGTTATTCGTGAAACGAGGGCGGTGAATTATGCGAAGTAATTTAGAAGATGATGCAATAACGTTCCAATTTACGTGAATCATTAATCGTAAATGAATGTAAGTGTTCAGAGGAAAAACTCCCGAAACAAATAATCGTTTCGGGATTTTTATTATTTTTGCGTAACAATGCAAAATAGAAAAAAAGTTAAATATACTGTTTACTTCAGATATTCTTTGCATTATTAATTTAGCTTTATGATTTCAAATAAACGCATAGTAGTTACCGGAGGAGCCGGATTTATAGGCTCGCACCTAATTGAAGCACTACTATTGCATAACAACGAAGTGCTGTGTTTTGATAATTTGCTTACTGGTAGTGAAGTGAATATTGAGCGATTTTTTGCAAATCCGAAGTTTTCTTTTGTCAAAGGCGATATTCGTAATCTCAATGAATGTAACGCTGTGGTGCAAGGCACACACATTGTATATCACGAAGCTGCGCTTGGTTCGGTTCCGCGTTCTATTGAAAATCCTATTACAACTACCGAAATCAATGTTATGGGTTTTGTGAATATGCTCACTGCTGCGAAAAATGCAGGCGTTGAACGTTTTATTTACGCAAGTTCATCGTCTACCTACGGTGATGCCGATTATTCGCCGAAAGTGGAAAATAGAAAAGGGAATTTACTTTCGCCCTATGCAGTAACTAAGCAGGCAAATGATTTGTTTGCGCAGGTTTTTTCTCGTACCTACGGAATAAAAACTATCGGTTTGTGTTATTTCAATGTGTTCGGACCATATCAAAATCCCGAAGGGGCTTATGCAGCGGTTATTCCGAAATTCATTGCTTTGCTACGGCAACACAAAAATCCTGTGATTTATGGTGATGGCACGCAATCGCGTGATTTTACATACGTAGCAAATGTGGTGTATGCCAATTTACTTGCAGCAACCGCCGAATTTGATTCCTTGCACGAACATATTAATATAGCCTGTGGCGATTCTATTGATTTAACTACGCTTACGCAGTATATGATTGAAAAATTAGCAGAATTTGACGAAGAAATCAGCACCATTCAACCGCAATACACGGCAGCTCGACAAGGCGATATTCTGCATTCGTGTGCTTCGATTGAAAAAGCACATAGACTTTTGAATTACACTCCGCAAATCACTGTAAAAGAAGGAATTGATAGAACCGTTGAGTGGTTTCAATCAATTCACAAATAACATTTTTTTATTTATTTTTATCCTTTGTTATGAAGTTTTTTATCTCAATATTTTTTATTCTTTGTACCGTATGGAATGTACAAGCTCAAAACCAAACAAACGAAACGGTAGCCGTGCGCATTGAAATTCTTTCGAGCCATTATGCACAAACTTCGCAAAAATTGCGAAATTTTATGCAAAATATTGAATGTTGTGTTGAAGAACAGCGATTTTCGGAAAACGAAACACGCATAAAAGTTGATTTAAGTAAAAAAGATTTTGACATATTGGATTCGCTTTCACAAACGTTGGGAACGGTGAATAATAGAACTGAAAAACGTACAAACAACAACGAAAAAATTCTTGAAAAACAACGTGAAGAAACGTTTTTACAACAGCGAAAAATAAATTACGAACAAATTTTAGGAAAAATCGACAGTTCTTCTACATCGTATTTAGAATTGTGGCGCGAATTACAATCGCTGGAGAACCAATTGCAAGATGCAGAAAATTCATTATTACGCTTGCAAAATCCACAGCAACTGTATAGCGTTGACCTTACGCTCACCGACGATGTTATTGTTCCAACAAGTTCAAAAGTTTCGTTTGTAAATATGCCCGGTTTTGAATATACCGTATTACGGGTAGAAAATCCTTTGGAAGATTTTTCACAACACTTGTATCAAGGTTTCAGTCTTAAATATATACTGACACGAGGAAAATCATTCTTTGGTTTGGGAATTTACAAAAACATGGACGCAGTGAAAGGCAATGAGTTTTCCGATATGTTTATGTTTTCGTTCGGACAAGATTTTTATTCACGCTATTTGGGCAGAGGCAATCGTACATTTTTGAATCCATATACAGGTTATGTGATTGGTTACGTGTATGCCACAGGTGCCGACCGTTCGGAAAATTTTGCTTATATTCAGCCGGAATTGGGCGTGGAATTATACAAATCGCGCTATATAATGCTCGACTGCAAAGCAGGTTATTTTATGCCAATAATGAAAGAAAACAAAAATCTACGAGGCTTAATGCTCAGCGCAGCATTCAACGTCGTATTTTAAAATCAACGTAATTATGATAGACCATTCTCAAACACACATAGAACGAGTTGCCATACACAAAGTGGGCAGTAAACACGAAGGCGAAGGTTTTGTGCTTTCGGAATCGGAATTTGAAATTACCGATGAGGCTACGCACGATATTTTATATTCGTTTTTCCTCAATCCGTTCAAAGCATTGGATATGTACCAATTTAATTTAGATACGCCTTCGAGCGATAATTCTGCTTTGCACTGCGTTACACGAATATTTGAAACTCCGCAAAGTTTTTTTGAAGAATCGAAAAAATTGGCAGAATTGCTTTATGACACCGCTTGTTACGAGGAAACCAAACCGGGCGAATTGTATGTGGTGTTTTTTCGCAATTGCGAATTTAACGAAGAATTGTGTAATGCTGTGGGAATTTTTAAATCGGAACGTAAAGACACATTTATGCGTGTCTTCCCCGATGGCGGAAATTTTGGCGTAGAGCATTATAATGATGGAATTAATGTAAAAAAAATGGACAAAGGTTGTTTGATTTTTAACATCAACCAAGAAACCGGATATGCCATTAAACTGATAGACAATACTAAGGCAACCGAACGCCCGTATTGGACAGATTATTTTTTGAACATAAAACCTATTGCCGACAATTATTTTGCGACCAATAATTTTTTGCAAATTTGTAAAGAGTTTAGTGAAACCGTATTGACCGAAAAAAATAATGTGGAGAAAAACGAACAAATTGGTTTTATGAATAATTCGTACAACTATTTTAAAAACAATGAGTTTTACGATGAAGTCGATTTTAAAAAAACTGTATTGCAAAATCCTGAGATTATAGAATCGTTTGATGAATTTAAGTACGATTTTGAACAGGCATATGAAATTCCTGCTCGTAGCGAATTTGAAATTTCGCCTGATGCGGTGAAAAAATCAAAAAAATATGTGCGTAGTATTATTAAACTCGATAAAAATTTCCACATCTACGTTCACTCCAAACCCGATTACATTGAAAAAGGATTTGACGATGATCGTAAAATGAAATATTACCGAGTATTTTTTGAAGAAGAAAGCTAATTTAGTGAATAGAGAATAGTTGTACAACTACTAATCACTACACTCTAATCACTAATGACAAGTTTTGATACCATAGTAAACCGATACGGCACAAATTCTATAAAATTTGATTTTGCTGCCGAACGAGGAAAACCCAATGGACTTTTACCATTATGGGTTGCCGATATGGATTTCTCTGCTCCGCAGGAAGTTTTAACCGATATTCAGCATGCTGTGGCACACGGAGTTTTTGGTTATTCCGAACCGAAAGGCGATTATTATAATGCTGTAACGCAGTGGTTTGCAACACGCTTTAATTACCACGTTTCTGCGAACGAAATTGTGCTATCGCCCGGTGTGGTATTTGCTTTGGCTCAAATTGTGCGGGCTTTGACAGCACCTACTGATGCTGTGCTGATACAAACACCTGTGTATTATCCTTTTTACAGTGTGATACAAGAAAATAATAGACAACTTGTAACCAATCCGCTTGTGTATGTTGATGGAAAATACACTATTGATTTTGATGATTTTGAACAGAAAATAATTAATAACAAGGTCAAACTTTTTATTCTGTGTTCGCCGCATAACCCGGTAGGTAGAGTGTGGACACGTCAAGAACTCGAACGCTTGAATGAAATTTGTACGCAGCACAATGTTATTATTGTTTCTGATGAAATTCATTGTGATTTTGTGTGGAGCGGGCATTCGCATACGTGTTTCGGTACATTGAACGAGAATGCAATTGTGGCAACAGCACCAAGCAAAACATTCAACTTGGCAGGTTTGCAAGCATCGAATATTTTTGTGAAAAATGCAGATTTACGCACGAAATTAAAAACAGAAATCCATAGGAGCGGCTACGACCAGTTGAATACGCTTGCTTTGGTTTCGTGTCAAAGTGCTTACACTAAAGGGGCTCTGTGGCTGAATGAATTACGAACATATTTAGAGGGAAATATAAGTTTGGTAAAGGATTTTTTGTCGATACGATTGCCTGAAATAAAACTTATAGAAACACAAGCTACATATTTATTGTGGTTAGATTTTGCTGCATACCAACTCACGCAAGCAGAGCTTGACCGGAAGATAATTCATGACGCAAAATTATGGCTCAATAGTGGAACCATGTTTGGTGCCGAAGGTGAAGGATTTCAACGAATAAATATTGCCAGCCCGCAATCGGTGATTGAACAAGCGTTGCAGCAATTGGAGCAAGCGTTTAAGTGATTGTTTTTCCTTTAGAATAGTCGTTCTACGTCCATAAGGAGTGCGTATACAAAAATAAATAGCACAATAGTCATACCCACTTGTTGTGCTTTCATAAGGAATTGGTCGCTTGGTTTTTTGCCTGTAAAAAATTCATAAATCAAAAATGCCAAATGTCCGCCGTCGAGAGCAGGAATAGGCAAAATATTCATAAACGCTAAAATGATTGAAAACAGTGCCATTAATTCCCAAAATGCAATCCAATTCCATGTTTTTGGATAGAGTTTTCCCATAGAAACAAAACTACCGACTTGACGAGAACCTTCTTTGGTAAAAATTAATTTCATTTGTTTTACATAAAAAGTAAGTGTATTAACACCCAAACGAATACCGGCAGGAATAGATTGAAGCAAGGTAAATGTTCGTGTTTCGTATGTGTAAATATCTCGCAGATCTTTGATATACGCACCGATTGTTCCTGTGTTGGATATGGTAATAGGAATAATTTCTTGTTTACCGTTTCGCTCAACGGTAAGAGTGGTGGTTTTTCCCGCATATCTTCCTACGTATTTTCTAAAATCCATGAATGCAGGAGTTGCTATAGTATCTATTGCAATAACTCTATCGCCGGTGTGCAAACCTGCTTTTTCTGCAGGGCTTTGCGGAATAAGCGAATCTACAGAAAACGGTATAAATTCGGTAATAAATAGTGTCTGCGGATTTGTTTCAAAATTAGCCATCACCTGGCGATTGAACTGTGGAGGAATAGCAATATCAAGTTCTTTTCCATTACGGTCGATATGAATAGTTTGCGCATCGTCAAGTAATATTGTTCCTATAATATCCGAAAACCGTTCAGGTTCTTTGCCATCAATACTCAGAATTTTGTCGCCGCTTTGTAATCCAATTGTTTGAGCTAGTGAGTCGGCATAAATTCCATAATAGGCATTTCGCACCGGTAAATAACTTTCGCCCCACACATAGAGCATACCGGAAAAAATTATAAGCGCAAAGATAAAATTGAAAATTACGCCACCTGAGATAATCAAAAATCGTTGCCATAGTTTTTTTGAACGGTATTCATACTCTTTCGGTTCTGACGCCAATTGTTTTGTATCCATTGACTCATCAACCATTCCTGCAATTTTACAGTAACCGCCCAATGGCAGCCAACCAATTCCATATTCGGTTTCGCCTATTTTTTTTTTGAAAATTGAAAACCATGG
>JAISIO010000081.1 GCA_031262005.1 Bacteroidales bacterium | reverse complement strand
TACACCTTGTGTGGGTTTGCAAAATTCATTGTTCTTGGTCATAGCAAAATGAATTTTTGTTGTTGAATAAATAATAAGGAAAAGCCTCTCAATTCCTTAGTTCGACCAAGAACACTAATGACATTGTCAGTAGCTGCATGGAATTGAAAGGCTTTATTTTTTATAAATACAGCATTCAAAAGGGCATAAAAAATGCTCCTAACAAAGTCATAAACGTTCTTGGTCTTGAACACTGCAAACCAACTTCTTTTTTTCGAGAAAAGCAAATGATTTTTCATATTTTTTGTATTAAAGGTTATTTTTTTGTATTTTCGCATAAACTACTTAGGGTTTCGCAGATTAGCGCAGACTACGATATTATCACTGCGGACTATGAATGAAAGCCCTTCCCTAAGCGTAGATTTTGGGCGAAAAGCGGGCGCACTTTTCGGGTAGTTTTTTACTCTTTTTTCCATATCAACACTTTGTTTTTGAAAAATTCTTTACTCATTACGGTTGCTGTGGTTACTTCGTAAAATTCCTCGTTGGTAAAGGCTAAATTCATTTCTATAACTGTTACTTTCGGCTTTCCGTTCCAAAGCACAAGCATAAGAGCTTGCCGATGCCCTTCGTAAATTCTATTAAATCCTGCCACAACTAAATCTACAAACATCTTGGGAGTTAGTCCGAGTTGCTCAAGTTCTGCCTTATGTTTATTGAAAATATGCCGGAGATGGTTATTATCAATGTAGATGTCAGCAGCCGGGCGGTTAATTTTTTCGGCTATTGCTTTTTTCAATTTTCCGAGTTTGGTATATTGCGTTTGTTTTGCAATTTTTCGTGATGCTGATTTCATGACTTTTTCAATGTGTTTATTTTGATTTTTCACAGTCGCCAACCCACAATGCGCCGTTCTTTTGAGCATATTCCTTTTGGCAGTCATTGCTCATACAAGCACGATATTTGCAGGTTGAATTTTTGATTTTACAAGGTTTTGGTTTCATTTTCAATTTTCAATTTTCAATTAAATCAACCACCGGAATAAGTTCGTTGAACTGATAGATTTTCTGTACTTTGGTAAATCGCAGTTGGAATACGTATTCGTTTAATGCGCCTACGAAATGCAGTGTAAAGCAGTCATTGGTGCGACTAACAGTTATTTCTTTTGAACGTGTATCGGCTTCATTCAATTTTTTGCAGAGTAACTTCAATTCTGCAAGTATGGAATCGATGCTGATGCGATCGCAGGCAAGTGCATGATGATAGCGTTTGCAAAATTCCACGGCTGCTTGCGCTTTTTTGTTTTTTGGAGCAACGCTTGTTGTTGTTATAAAAAATAGTTCTTTCATAGTTATTTGTTTATACATAAAAAAAACCGGTACATTTCATAGTGAATTGTACCGGTGGTGATGTGAGTGGAGTGGAAGAACCTATTCTTGGTAATGCTTACTTGCCCAATCTATTATAATTTTTCCTTTTTTAAATCCATCTTGCACTACAACAAAACTCGGATTTCCATCATATCCAATGTTTTATGCAAGGTTTCGTATGCTGCCAAAAAAGGCATATTCATCTTCTTATCTTTTTTAGCAACGGCATTTTGATAATCTTTTATATCAAGTCGCTGTCCTTTTTTTAGATTTTTTCGCACATCGGTAACTGCATCAAGTGCTACAAGAACCCCATTCCACGCATAATTGCCGGCTGCTTTTACATACTTGGGATCTGTGTAATATTCGCCTTGCTTTCCTGCATTTTCTGTAAGCACTTTTCGAGCATTATCCAAATAACGCTCCGCTTCTTTAATTGGGTGTTTTAATACTGCCATAGTCGTAATTGTTAAGATTAGTCTATGTAAATATACAACGTTTGCAAAAAAATCCAAAAGTTTTATCCTTTCGGTACAATTCAATATGTCAATGAACTCGGGGGAGTGATTAATGGTTAATGGTTGGTGAATAGAGTTTAGAGATTAGTGATTAATTGATAAATAAATCGAATTTTTATTCTGCGACACAGCGAACGGATAGACCGTACACGCGATATATGTCGCTCATGCAGGCGATTCTTCTGCCTAAGCGCAAGTAGTAAGCGTTGGGGCTGTTGTACTCGGTACTACTCCAATAGTTGCTGCCCTCGCCTGCGACGCACAGCTTTCCGTTGCCGTAGTTGCGAGAGCCTGCGGCAGGAAGAAAAATAGAATTTTCGTTCTCCTTATCGGTAAATTTCATTCCGACTACGCCGTTTACAGTTGTCCATTCGTTTGTTACTTTGGATTTGTCTAACAACGATTCTTGCTCTTGACGGGTTGGCAAACGGTAACCGGCGGGGCTTGGGTCGTTTGCTTTTTCCCATTCAGTGCCGGTGGGAAAGCTGCTATCCCAATCGGTTACATCACCAGTGGCAGCATACGCTTTTTTGCGATTCCATTGGTAGAACATTCCCGAATCTTCAGGATTGGCGGCAAAAGTGCCGGGTTCGGCTACGTTGCGAGTTGCCCAACGAACGCCGTTGATTACTACTGTTTCTTGTATCTTTTTCCCCGGAATATATTCATGCAAAAAATCTACGTCCATCACCACATAACCTGGCTTCAAACCGACAAAATCAGATAATATATATCTGACTACACAGCACAATGCTCTACCATTACTGCATTCTAAGAAAAGAAAATCGCCGACCGCATAATCTCTATCATTGTATCTAACTTCAAATCGCTTTTCTCCATTCACAAGCAAATCATAATACTTTTCGTCTAACTTCAAAGTATGATCTTTTTTACATTTTTTCATAATTATATTCTTTAATTTATCAACTCCTATAACTCCTATAACTTCTCTAACTTCTCTAACTTCTCTAACTTCTCTAACTCCATAACTTCTCTAACTCCTCTAACTCCTCTAACTCCTTCATATACTCATTAAAAGTCTGCACGCCTCGCAGTTCGGTAAAGGTGCGATTAAATTGAACGTTACTTTCGCCTTTGGGCTGGTGCGCAAGTATATATTGGCAACACGATTTTATGAATAATTCCCTGTTCTCGGCTTTGATTTTTTCGGCAATGTTGTACGTCATGCTGGGCGTGAGCTTGGCGCACAAATTATACACTGCACCAACGTAGGAGTAGAATTTTTCGGTGCCAATGCGGCGTTCCAGTTCGTCCATTTCGGCAAGGTCATTAAGTTGATATGTGCTGAAATCTTCCATGATTAAAATACTTGCTGGTTAAAATCAAATTTTTCTTTCAATTGTTCTTCCTGTGCTTCTATGTAATAATAGTATATGTCGGTGCCATTGCTATAACCACGAATAACATTACGCGATTTTTCGGTTTCGGTAAGTAACAAGTGAGGTGGATTGAACAACCATTTTTTATACCGGCAGAATGTTATTAATTTATTTTTCAATTTGCTCTTTTTTGCGTGTTTGGCGTACTGTTCCGGTAGCGATGCTTTGTACGCAGTGAATATTTCCTCAACATCTACATTGCAGTTGAGTTTGTCGGGCTGAAAGTAATCCTCTGCCCAGAATATAAATTCTTCGCTCAGCTCACGGCGCAGTATTCGCTGTTCTATCATATCCATTGGCGGATTTATCTTTTCTCGGAATTTCAAGTAGGTATGCAGGCATTGCGCCATAAAGTTGTAGAACTCGTTCATTTCTTTCTCGGTGTAATCAATTAACAGATCTTTGCCAAATTCGCTATTAGGAGAAAAATCTTTCAATCCTCGCATATCGTCGGAACCGTGGTAGTAATCGCAGAATCCGGTGAACCAAAAACGGCGTTTGAGCGGTCCCGAAAAATTAGTGGGAGCAAAGTTACTTGATGCGCACAGTTTGGGAGATTCCGAAGCAGGAATTGAAACACGGTTCATATATTTTGCCTCTACCGTCATATCACCGGTAATGGTCGATTTGAAGAACTCCAAGTCAGTTTTATCATTCAAGTCGTCAAAGTATACTATTTTGGTTTTGCCTAACTCAACACGAGAATAAAAATTTTTCTTTTCTTCAATTTCGTCATTACCCATTTTAATATACGGACGAACATAGTTCAGGGAATCAAAAAATATTGTTTTCCCTGTACCGCCTTTATGAGCATTATTCGTGTCTAATTCGGTTTCTATGGCATACACCATTAATCCTTTCGATGCTTCTTTGTAGCGATACATTAAGTACCCGAGTGCGCATACTTTTGATATAAAAAACAAATCTTCTTCGCGTTTTTCTTCTATTGAGAGCGCAGCACCTTCTTTTTCCTTGCGCCAATAAAATCTACCGGTGTTGTAGAGATATTGTAAAAATGAAAAATCCTTATTGTAGATGGTTAAATCGTATTTGTCGGTATCCGGCATTATGTTGAGTTGTTGTGCTTTTTCCTTGTATTCGTAGCTATCGGGGTGGAGTTGGGTAATTTCTTGCTGTAGTCTTCGGTAAGAACCACTGTAATCGATTCGGAACAATTCCGGTTCTTTGTGAAAATTGTGGTCAATAATGTCAAAATCGTGAATAAATTTACCATCTTCATTGAACTGTTTTACCTCAAAACCTTCAGCATTGATGCGAACGGCTGTGTTTTTGAAAAACAAATAATCGTGCGAACGGCTGTATGTGGTGTAATCTAATTCTATACGGCGAATTTTTTCTAAACTCGACTGTTTTGCCTGTGCGCTCCGGTGAATGGCGTTGATTAATGATATGTTGTAATATTCAAGATTTTGTTTTATGAAATCAACCAGTATTGAATTTGCGTGCGACTGCACTGATTTGTCTTTGATATTGTACACAATTTTATCGTCAATTTGAATAAAATCAAAGCCTTCTTTGTTTTGCGGATTATCATACGTATACAGTCCGCACGCGTTCAAGAACTGATACATTTGCTCATTGTTAATCTCGTATTTAACTATTGCCTCGTCATTTCCTTTTTTGTCAAAAACATTGGCATTCCAAAACCGTAACGGATTCGATGTGCGCACAAGTTGTTTGAATAAATAATCGTTTTTCTGATATTTTTTGCTCCGGTAGTGCATAAAAAAATCCTTTGCATCTTTGCACGGAGCACCTTTTCGGTCGCGAAATTTGTTTAAGTCTGCCGGAAGATTGATTATGTGAAAATCTAAATACGCCAATGCGTACTTTTGCGCTTGGCGAATGCCGGTAACATCGGTATCGTAACACAAATAAATCGTTTTGGCTATTCGTTTGAGCATTCGATACATATATTGCGTAATATCGGCGGTTTCCGAATTGAGAAATAGCACGTTGTAATGGGTGTTGGCAAATATATTGAGTGCATCGCTTCCACCGGAACAAATAATGAGTTCCTCTAACCGATCGTCTTCTTCCGGAGCCTTTCCTTCGGTTGCTTGTTTGTACATTTTTACCGCTTTGGCATTACCCTGTACGCTTTCTTGAGGTTTGTCGCCAAAAAACGAAAATCGATTGTCTTTTGAATTTGGCTGATAGATGCGACCCCAGTCGCCATAGTCGAACACAAAAATTGGAAATTCGGGAGTACTGCTTATTTCCCAACTTTCGGAATTGTTCTTGCCGGGGCGTATAAAACTTTCAACGCAATGAAGATTAAACTCATTTTCGCAGATTTCGGCAGTGATGTTTTTTCCAAGAAGTTTTAATTCATCGGCACTAAATTCTTTCTTTTTGTATGAAAATGTGTCTTGGTATTGTACTTTGGTGAAATTCGGCTTTGCTTTGGGTCGTGGTTTGTTGTCAATGGGTATGTGGTAGCGTTCGGCAAGGCGGCGTATAGCATCTCCTTTGCTTATATGTTCAATTTTGGCAACAAAATCTATCACGTCCATCGTGGTGTCCATGCAGGAAAAGCATTTGCAATAATTCTTTGCAGGATTGACACTGAATGCCGGTGTTTTTTTATTGTCGTGGAATGGGCAGAACCCGGTCCATGAACTACCAGTACGCTTTAAATTAACGTAATCGCCAACTACGTCTACTATATCGGCTGCGTTTTTAACGCTATCTATTAATTGATTGTTTATCATTGGTTGTATTAGTGATTAGTGATTAGAGAAAGTAAAAAAAGGTTGCGCCCCATTTGCGCAAAGGGCACAACCTTACTAACACTAATCAACCATGTGTTTCTTTATTGTATAGATCGTAATAGCTCGAATTAAGCCCAAAAGTTCGTGATGCATGATTACCTTCGGTCATTATCATGATTCCTAATCCTTTTTTTGGTACTGTCGAAACTCGCACATTTTCTATTGTGAAATAACCACAGAGCGGAAGTGGTGGGTGATTGCTATCGTCGGTACCGAAGGTCTTGTAAAAACGCTCGTTGTATACAACCTTTTCTCCGATTAATCTGGTTGGTTTTGTTGGAATAATAGTTTGGTAAACTATTTGATGTACCGGTGGTAGTTGTACCGGTGCAGATTTCGCTCTGCGAGGCGTTTGCATTCCTACACCTTGTGTGGGTTTGCAAAATTCATTGTTCTTGGTCATAGCAAAATGAATTTTTGTTGTTGAATAAATAATAAGGAAAAGCCTCTCAATTCCTTAGTTCGA
>JAISIO010000155.1 GCA_031262005.1 Bacteroidales bacterium | reverse complement strand
CCCCACAATCCCCCTAATTCCGAAAAATCCCTGTTATGGATTTGGTAATATCGTCGAATTTGGACGTATTTACTACTGCACTGTGAAAGTCGCCGGTATCTTCGGAAACTTTGGTTACTTGGGTGGGGAATATGAGCATTGCTGAATTTTGAGGGAAATATGAGCGCAACGAGTGCGGTACTTTTGTCATAGTTGGGTTGTACGATTCGTTATCTTTTTGACTCATTACAAATACCAAAAAATCATCGTTTTTAACTTCGCGGGCAAGCACCAAATAATCGGCAAAATCATCGAATATGCGAAATTCCACGTCAATTGACATAATGGTTTGTACTTTTTGCAAATATGCCATAGTTTCGGCATGACAATAGATGAGTGTTTTTATACCTGTGTTTTTGGCAAAATCCCACAGTTTGGTAATCCACGCTGCAAATCCGAATTCATTTTCGGCATAGCGCGGCACTATTACAATTGTGCGTTTTAAGGTTATCAAACGATTGACGGCTTTGAATAATAGTATAGAACAATTCGGATTGCGAGCAAGCACGGCATCAATTGTGGGACCGCAGAATACATCGGTATCGGTTTCATTGTCAATAGCCATTATGATATTCGTAATGTTGTTTTCGCGCACAAAATTGCTTATAGCTTCCACTTTGTTATAGCTTGCAAGTAATATTTTGTGAATTTCATTATCAGCACCCGATGCATCAATGGCGGCTGTTTCAAGCAATTGATTTCCGCGCTTTTCGTTAGCCGGCGAATTGCCTTTGTGTATGTGCATTACATACAAATCGGTCTTTTTATTTTTACTCTGAAACGAGTTGAATAAATTAATCAATTCCGGAATATTGGTGTTTGCCGAAATTGGCATCAACATTTTTTCGGTGTTACGCTCGTCTTCACTTGCAGCATTAAGCAGGGCTATGTTTTTTGCTCCTCGCTGGGTTACAAACGAAGAAATGGTACACGAAATCAGAATCATTAAAATACTACCATTCAGAATAGCTTCGCTTAAAAGTCTGTCGGGTTCTGCGCCGGCAGCAACTGCTTCGGGATTCAATATAATATTGTAGCCCACCATTACAACGGCAAGAGTGGCGGCAGCTTGCGAATTGCTCAATCCCCAAATTAGGCGGCGTTCGTCTCGGGTCATACGAAAGGTTTTTTGGGTAAGCCATGCGGCTATAAATTTTGCGCTTATTGCCACCGTGGTCATTACCACACCGGCTATGATTGTTTCGCGGTCGCTCAAAAATGCTTGATAATTGATTAACATACCCACACCTATCAAAAATATGGGGATAAAGAGCGCGTTACCCACAAATTCCACTCTATTCATGAGCGACGACGTGCGCGGAATTAATTTGTTGAGTGATAGACCTGTTAAAAACGCTCCGATAATTCCTTCAATACCTGCAATTTCGGCTAAGAATGCCCCCAAAAATACCATTGCCAACACAAATATGTATTGCAATATTTTATCGTTGTATTTTTTGAAAAACCAGCGGGCAAGTATTGGAAATAAGAATATAATAATTGCGCCGAAAATAAGTAACGATATGGTGAGTTGCGACCAAAACGATGTGTTCAGTTCGCCTTTGGTGCTTGCCACTATTACGGCTAAAATCATTAGTGCAAGCGTGTCGGTTATGATTGTGCCGCTGGCTGTGATGCCTACTGCTCGGTTACGTGTAACGCCGAATTTGCTTACAATTGGGTAGGTTATGAGCGTGTGCGAAGCAAGCATACTTGCAAAAAGAATTGAGGTTGCCATTTTATGTTCGAGCGATGGAAATAGTAGATAATAACCGGCAAAAAAAGCAAGTACCATTGGAACGGTAAACGAGAATAAGCCAAACACCACACTTTTGCCGCTATTCTTTTTGAAATCAACCATATCAATTTCCAAACCTGCCAAAAACATAATGTAAAGTAAACCCACTGTGCCGTAGAGTTGAATACTGCTGTCGCGCAGCATAAAATTGAAGCCAAACGGACCAATTAATGCGCCGGCAATAATAAGTCCTATGAGGTGCGGAATATGCAGCTTGTTGAGCAGAATGGGAGCAAAAAGGATAATGAATAGTATAAGCGAAAACTGTAAAACAGGGTTTTGCAGCGGTGTTTGAAATTCTGTTAGAAATTCTGTTAGAAATTCGTATAACATAATGTCGAAAATTAGTCGTCGGTTGCTTAAAGGTAATCGTTGGCGTAAATATACACTTTTTTATAAAAAGCGTAACTCCACTCTACGATTTTTTGCCCGTCCGGCAGCAGTTTCGTTTGTGTCAATAGCTTTGGTCTCGCCATAGCCTTTTATGGTAAAGAGTGTTTCAGCGCAACCTTGCTGTATCAAAAATTCTTTAACAGCTTCGGCGCGACGAAGCGAAAGGCTCATATTGGAATTGTCATCGCCTACGTTATCGGTGTATCCGCTAATTTCAACAGGCATTTGCAGCTTTTGCAAAATTTTTGCTACTCGTTTCAATTCTGGTAAAGAATAGGGGAGAAGAGTGCTTTTATTGGTGTCGAAAAATAAATTATTCAAGCGTACCGGAATGCTGTCGCGTTTCATTTCGTCGAACGACACGGCTTGAATATTGTGGGTAATTGTTTGATTTTTCTTTTCTTTTGTTAAGTCAATAAATTCCGCTTGCGGATAATATCCTTCACTTTCCACATAGTAGCCGTAAATTTTGCCAGCAGGCAAACTTATGGTAAAACTGCCGTCGGTAGGATCGGAAGTTGCCGTTCCTATTCGTTCGCCAGTGCTTAAATCTTCGTACACAATGGTTGCGGGCAATTTTTGATTATTGGTGGTTGCAATTTTTCCGCTTACATACACCACTGCTTCGGGTTTTAAAGCTTGCGGAATGGCAATCATCATTATATCGTTGTTGGTTTGGCTGGGCAGCCTGCCTGCAAAATAGAACGTCTCGCCGTCTGGGGCAATGCGATAGCCCCAATTTTCTTCGGAGTTATTAATTTCTTTACCCAGATTAATAGGTGTACTCCAGCAGTCCCAACACGTGTCTGCCAAGCGAGTGGACTTGAATACATCTAAATTACCCAAGCCTCCATGTCCGTCGGAACTGAAATAGAGTGTTTTCATGTCGGTGTGCAGGTAGGGGCTTCTGTCGGTGTAAATAGTATTAATTGCCGTGCCCAAACTCATAGGTTTTCCCCATGTTCCTTGTGGTGTTTTGAGTGAAATATAAATATCGGACTGATGATGAATGCTACCATGGTACAAACCAAGCGAGGCATTTTGTGCGGTGTAAAAATTCAAGCCTTCGCCTTTGCGTACCGATGCAAAAATAATAGCATTGCCATCGGCAGTAATCATGGCATCGGCACTCCAAATAGCATTGTTTATATCTTTTGAAACCGATATTCCCTGAGTCCAGCCCTGAGCTGTTTTTTCGGAATAATAAATTACGCCTTCACGGAAGTAAAGCATTTTTGTGCCATCTACGCTTATGCTCAACGGGGCTTCGTTGGTATTCATGTTCGAGAGGCTTTGCAGTACCGCAGGGCGTGCCCATTCGTTGTTTTTCCATTCCGACACAAAGATATCTTCCAAACCGAGATTGTCAATGCGTTTATTGCCACAAAAATACAAATACTTGTTGTTTGCCGTAATTACTGGTGAATACTCTCCGCCTTCCCGTGTATTCACGTACCCGGGTAATGGTTGCACTTCAATTGAGGTGTCGTAAGGACGCTGCAAAATTTCTATCAAACCGGTTATTCTGGGGTCTTTAGCTCCGAATGCAGGTTGGAATTTTTTTACTGTTCGTAAAGCTTTGTCCCACTGTTTGTTGGCAATATCGGTGGAAATTAATTTTTGCAATGCTACAAATGCCTTTTCACGAGGTGCAGCCATTGTTATGTATTGTTCAAAATACGGCGTAGCGGTACTATCCAGCGGTTTTTGGTATTCCAAACCTTCACCTTTATCGGCAATTTTAAAGTCTTTTGCCAGCAAGGTGTCCAAATACGAGCGCGGATATTGCTGCGCAAACATATATAAGGTGCGATATTCGCCGTCTTGCGAAAAAAACTTGTAATATTCGTACAAGGCATAATTATAATTAACGTTGAGTTCTTTACTCAATTCTACTGTGCGGCGGAATAAGTAGATATTGTTTTTTTGCTTTGCAATTTCCACCATTTTTTCAATAGCAGCATCGGAATAATCATTGCGAGGATTGCTACGAATAAATTTTTCAATATCCTTGAAATTACCTTCTCTTGCAACTTCCTCAAACGACAGTTTATAAAATCGTTGGCGAGCACTGTCAATCAATTCGCTGTTTGGATAGCGAGCTATGAAAATTTTCAATGCTTCGGGTGAGGTTGAGGTAAGAGCTGTGTTGTAGGCAATTGCATCGCGCAACAGTACTGCCTGCTCTGTTTCTTTAGCACGTGGATACGAAACTATAAACGTGTGATACGAATCGAAGGTATTTTCTTGCTGTGCTTGCGCAAAAGCAAGTGCCGACCGAAGTGTGTCGGCTTTTGCAATGGTTGTTTTGCTGCATTTGGGGCAGGAAGTCAGAAAATCGTTGTAAGCCTGCACGGTGTTCTTTTGTTCGGCAATAGCAAGTATTCGAGTGCACACTGTATCCAAATCTTTCTTTAAATATGACGATGTAACGCGCCATTTTCGGGCACGTTCCTGTGCGGCAGGTTTTGCTTGCGGATACAGCGAAATAGCGCGTATCAATTGATTATAAGACTTATACAAATCTTGGTTCTTATATCCATCGGCAGCCAAGAGTTTGGCAGATATTTGAAGATACACAAAATTGTTGGGCTGATCTTTGAGCGCAATCGCAATTTGTCCTTCCAATTTATCGTAGCTTTTCTCTCGCAGTAGTTTATACAAAGCGTCCTGTGCCACACAAGTGAACGAAACACAAAGAAAAAGAGTAATATAAAGCAACTTTTTGGTCATAACGGAAATAGTGCCGCAAAGGTATACAAACAATTGAGAATGACAAAATTTAGGCGGTATTACT
>JAISIO010000060.1 GCA_031262005.1 Bacteroidales bacterium | reverse complement strand
TTTTCGATGTGGAATTATTGACAATACTTCCCTAACTAACGGTTTAATTGTGTATTGTTACGGTTGCTTCTTTGCATTGATTGTGTAATATCAATCATTGTTCCGTTTTCGATTTTATACAGTCGTTGATTTGTTGTTGTGCTGTGCAAACCGCCCAATTCTTCACGATAATCACCTATTTTTATGTAATCGAAAAACTGTGGAGCATTGTCGTGTATGGTAGATTTTCCTGAATACCAAGCTGCTTTTTTATTGCAATGGCGCACGAATTGCGCATAGCGGACTACTCGTTCGGGTTCATTGTCGCCGCCCATAAAGCATACACAGGTAATGGCGCTGCCATATAGTTCTAATAGGTCTATTATAACTGCTTCGGTTAGTTTTTCTCCACTATTCGTTTGTAAATGAGGACTATGGCAGCCTTTGCATCTATTAGGACAGCCCGAAATGTTGAACGCAAGCGTTACTTCGCCGGGAATTTCTTGAAATACAATATCAAAACTCGTGTACCGGAGCATAATAACGATTTTTTGCTTCTTTCTGTCGTGCCTGCGAAAAATTACTGACCCGTTTCATATATCCGATAATTCGGGTAAGGTAATCCAAATGTTCGCTTCCACATTTTTGACATTGTTTTACGGTATGTTTCGTAATATGTTCGCAATCGTTGCACACGGTATTGGGAATGTTAAAAGTGAAATAATTACAGCCTTCCTCACTTGCCACGCGAAGTAATTGACGATACTGCGCTTTACTCAAATGTTCCTCTAAATTCAAATGCAGAGCCGAACCTCCGGTGAGATGTTCTATATAATTTCGTCCGTGTAAGCGGAATTTGTCAATTATGTTGAGCGAGCTATCTTCCACAATGAAAAAATAACTATTGTAACAATCGCGGTGTACCGAAAAGCCGGCTTCTTTGTCCCATTTTGCGTGTTTTACACCCACGTTTTCGGCAGGTATCATCTCGCAGTTGAACAACACGTCTTTACTGCGATATTTTTTGTTGTACATTTCAATCATGCCCAGCACCTGCGCCACAAAATTGACGTATTCCGAGTTGTCGGTAATGGCAATGCCTAAAAATTCAGCAGCTTCAACCAAACCATTGACACCGATTGTTAAATATTGACGGCTTAAATTAATGTAACCAGCATCGAATAGTGGTAACATACCCTTTTCGTGCAGATATTTCAAATTTTCATTGTAAGCAAGTTGGGCTTTATGTACCAAATCAATTACTTCTTCTAAAAAAAACAAATAATGCTGTCCTTCTTGAACGGCTTTTTGCACACAGCGGTTGAGGTTTATGGTAAGTACACTTTTTGATCCGGTAGACACTCCACCTACACCAAGTGTGTAGCTAAATTCATTGTCGGTAATTTCGTTGCGCAAACGGCAGCAACTGCTCAAACTGTCGGCGTTGTCGCTCATGTAGGTAAAAAACGAATGACCTTCAGCATACATTTCGGCTGTAAAATCGCCGTATTCTGCGTCTTTCACATCGTTGTTTTCGGTCAAAAGAGCCATAGTTTCCACAGGAAAGGTAAGAATTGAGCGAGTACGTTCGGCATTGAACCATTTCATAAAGCGTTTTTGCAGCCACGAAAGCGAATCCCAATCGGGGCGGCTGCCATTAGGAAATATGAATTCGCCGAACAAACTCTCGAAATAATAGCGGTCGTAATACGAAATATTCCAAAACACGGCTTGGAAATTGCGGGCGCCGCTCGGTTGGTTTATTGAATACACAATTTGTTCAAAACAATCGGTTATAACTTTGTCTATCGTGCGCTTTTTGAGCGACAAATCTACTTGTTTATCGGCGTGCAAGTAATAATCGCTGCCGTATTCCAGACCAATAAAATAATTCAAATACATAAGAAATTCAGGTGTGGCACACGCTCCGCTTAGCATACTCGAAACCATAAAAACCATATTGACAAAGCTGCCACAGAACGATTTCAAATTAGTGGGCGCTTTGGAATTGCCGCCAATAGACGTCGTGCCATTTATCAACCATGGGTACATGGTAATGCTCGCACAATAATTTGCCAAGCTTGTTTCATCATTTTTGTAAATAAAATGATTGTTGAGTAAGTCTATGTATTTATCCGCCGATTCTTTGCCGTACATTTCTTTTATTCTGTCGGTAAGCATACGACGATTGAGGCGAATAAAATTCTGTTTGGGCAATTCGCCGATTAACGTTGCCAGATTTTTATGTTCTACGTTGGCATTGGCATCGAATTTACTGCCGGTGGCGGCATTGCTTGCGTTGCAGTAATCTATCAGAAAGTTCAATTTATCGCGCACACTGCGATCTTCGCTATGTCGCTGACGATACAGCATATACGATTTTGCTACGGCATAATACCGCTCTGCCATAAGTGCTATCTCTACTTGATTCTGCACATCTTCTACAGTGGTGTTGTTCGACACGTTGAGCCGACATAAAATGTTTGTCAAAACTTCATCGCCGGCAAAACAGCCGACCGATAAAAAGGCTTTTGCAATTGCATTTTTGATTTTTTGGAGTGAGAAAAGTTCTCGTTCGCCGTTACGTTTAATAATGTGTAAATCCATGGTTTTTAGTTTGTAAGTTTATAAGTTGGCAAGTTTGAGCAACCGGAAAACTACAGACTACAACAAGGATTTTTACACCGAAAAACCGAATAGTTTGCGCCTTTCACCCGAAAGCTCAATTATGTACTGTTTGTAACATCGGCAGGTTTTCTGACTTGCTTTTTTCTGCGAAACGCCTTCCCAGAATTTAGTTGAAAATTGAAAATTGAGAATTGAAAGTTTTTTCTGCTTTCAAATGTTCATTTTCAATGTTCCACTACTTGTTCCAGTGGCAAAAATAATTGTCTCGCCTTATTTTCAACTTTCAACTTTTTATCGTCAATTGAAAAAGAGCTTACAGCTACGGGGATAGTTTTTGATTTTCACAAAATTCCCTTTTAATCTCAAAAATTGAGAACCAAAATGTTAAAAGCAAAAGTATGCGTTTTGAACATTGTTTGTGCGAAATTTAGTCGGAAGTATTAACAAAATTATGAACAGGTTTTATTAGTCATTTTTTTTGATAGTGATTTGCCAAAATAAATTCTCTGTAAACAAACGCAGAATCCCAAAAAATTCGTAATTTTCGCAAATTTTTTAACTTAATTAAATTCAAAGTATGAAATACGGTTATTTTGATGATGACAACAGAGAGTATGTGATAACAAACCCTCAAACACCTTATCCGTGGATAAACTATTTGGGTAACGACGATTTTTTCTCGCTAACGTCTAATACCGGTGGTGGTTACACGTTTTACAAAGATGCTAAATTCCGTCGCCTGACACGCTACCGCTACAATAATGTGCCGGTGGACAACGGCGGAAAATATTTTTATATAAAAGATGGCGACACAGTGTGGTCGCCGGGTTGGAAACCAGTAAAAACGCCTTTGGATAGTTATGAGTGCCGACATGGTATGAGCTATTCTAAAATAAAAGGCTCTAAAAACGGTGTAGAAGCCGAAGTTCTTCAATTTATTCCGCTCGGATTTTGGGGGGAAGTGCTAAAAGTACAATTGAAAAACACAAGCACCGAAGCAAAAAAATTAAAACTATTCTCATTTGTAGAATGGTGTTTGTGGAATGCCGAAGACGATAATACAAACTTTCAACGTAATTTTTCAACCGGCGAAGTTGAAATAGAAGACTCGGTAATTTATCATAAAACCGAATTTAAAGAACGCCGCAATCACTATGCGTTCTATTCGGTAAATGCGCCAATTCAAGGCTACGATACCGACAGAGAAACCTTTTTGGGATTGTACAACGATTTTGACCGCCCCGATGCCGTAATGGAAGGCAAACCGCGCAATACTCACGCTCATGGATGGTCGCCAATAGCTTCGCATTACATTGAAGTAGAATTGCAACCGGGCGAAGCGAAAGATTTTGTGTTTATGCTTGGTTACGTGGAAGTTACGCCTGAAGAGAAATGGGAAAGCAAAGGCATAATCAATAAAAAACCTGCTAAGGCAATGATTGCCAAATTCGATACAACCGAAAAAGTAATGGCTGCCTATAACGAATTGCGCGCATATTGGGATAATCTATTAGGTAAAATTTCTATCAAATCGCACGATGAGCGTCTCGACCGTATGGTGAATATTTGGAATCAATACCAATGTATGGTTACATTTAACATGAGCCGTTCGGCATCATTCTTCGAAAGTGGTATCGGTCGCGGTATGGGTTTCCGCGATAGCAATCAAGATTTGATTGGTTTTGTACACCAAATTCCTGCTCGTGCTCGCGAACGAATTTTCGACATAGCTTCCACGCAGTTTGAAGACGGTTCGTGCTACCACCAATATCAACCGTTGACCAAAAAAGGTAATGCAGCTATCGGCGGCGATTTCAACGACGACCCGCTGTGGTTGATTCTTTCTACAACAGAATATATTAAAGAAACCGGCGATTTTTCGTTGCTCGATGAAATGGTGCCGTTTGATAACGACGAATCGAAAGCAAAAACTCACTTTGAACACTTGAAAATTTCGTTCAATTTTATAGTAAACAATTTAGGTCCGCATGGATTGCCGCTTATTGGTAGAGCCGATTGGAACGATTGCTTGAATTTGAACTGTTTTTCGAGCGACCCGAACGAATCGTTTCAAACCACGGGCAACAAAAAAGGCAGAACAGCAGAATCGCTTATGATTGCTGGTTTGTTTGTGGTATATGGTAGGGAATATATAAAATTGTGTAAACAAATAGGCAAAGATGCTGATGCTGCCGATGCGCAAAAGCACGTTGATGCTATGGTAGAAGCGGTAAAAACTCATGGTTGGGACGGCGAATGGTATTTGCGTGCCTACGATTATTTCGGTCGTAAAGTTGGTTCAAATGAAAATGAGGAAAGTAAAATTTTTATTGAATCGCAAGGCTGGTGTACTATGGCTGAAATCGGAAAAGAGGAAGGCATGGTGAAAAAATCGCTTGATGCGGTAAAAGAACGCCTTGATTGCAAATACGGAATTGTGTTGAACAATCCGGCATTTACCAAATATTACATAGAATACGGTGAAATTTCGACTTATCCCGCAGGTTATAAAGAAAATGCGGGTATTTTCTGCCATAATAACCCATGGATTATGATTGGCGAAACCATGATAGGTCGTGGAGATCAAGCGTATGAATACTATACTAAAATAGCTCCTGCGTTCTTGGAAGAAATCTCTGATTTGCACAAAGTGGAACCATACGTATATTGCCAAATGATAGCAGGTAAAGATGCGTTCAAACCGGGCGAGGGTAAAAACTCATGGTTGTCGGGAACTGCGGCATGGAATTTCTACACTGTTGTTCAGTATATTCTTGGCGTGAAACCCGATTACAATGGTTTGTCTATCAATCCGTGTATTCCTGCAAGTTGGGACGGTTTTGAAATCACTCGTGAATTTAGAGGTGCAAAATATGTTATTACCATCAAAAATCCTAACCACGTGTGTAAAGGCGTAAAACAAGTTATTGTAAACGGTGCTCCGATTGAAGGTTCTATAATTCCTATTTTGGAAGC
>JAISIO010000056.1 GCA_031262005.1 Bacteroidales bacterium | reverse complement strand
CTACATCAGGGCTTTTTTTTTTAGAATGTTGCTGATGTGCAACAATGCCAATTCTACGTGCAAACGTTTATTATTCGATTGTTTATATTTTTCATCGAATTGAGCGGCAAAATTCATTGCTTTATACAAAAAATCAACCGTACAATTGTGCGCTTGCTGCAAATAACGTTCGCGAATAGCATCGCCCACTTCGAGTAATTGCACTGTTTGCGGGTCTTTGCTCACAAGCACATTGCGAAAATGAGCCGTCAAACCCGAAAGAAAATTATTTCCCTCGAAACCTTTGTCTAAAATTTGGTCGTAAATGAGCAATGCCGTAACATAATCTTCCTTCAAACAACAATCGGTTAGTTTGAAAAAATACTCATAATCAAGCACATTTAAATTATCTATAGTGCTTTGATAGGTTATATTTCTGTTTGAAAAACTTGCAATTTGGTCAAAAATAGAAAGCGCATCACGCAGTCCACCGTCAGCTTTCAAAGCAATTACGTTCAATGCTTCTCGTTCGGCAGGAATATGCTCTTGCGAAGCAACCGATGCCAAATGTTCAACCATATCTTCAACTCGTATACGTTGAAAATCAAATATTTGACAACGAGATAAAATTGTTGGTAGAATTTTATGTTTTTCGGTAGTTGCTAAAATAAAAATCGCATGTTTGGGCGGCTCTTCCAAGGTTTTCAAAAAAGCATTGAACGCTGCAGTTGAAAGCATGTGTACCTCATCGATTATATAAATACTGTATTTGCCGATTTGCGGCGATATGCGCACTTGGTCTATCAGCGTACGAATATCCTCAACCGAGTTGTTCGATGCTGCATCTAATTCATGAATATTAAACGATGCCGATTCGTTGAACGCCTTGCACGATTCACATTCATCACACGCTTCCACATCGGAAGAAAGATTCATGCAATTGATTGTTTTTGCAAAAATTCGCGCACAAGTAGTCTTTCCCACTCCTCGCGGACCGCAAAATAAGTATGCCTGCCCTAAATAATTATTTGCAATGGAATTTTTGAGTGTTTGTGTAATCGAATGTTGCCCAACTACCGAAGCAAAGGTAACGGGACGATATTTTCGTGCTGATACTATAAAATTTTCCATAACGGGAACAAAGATACAAATCAATTGACAATTGACAATTGACAATTGAAATTATTTTTTTGCAAGACTTTCAACACATTAAAAAACAGGCATTTTAAAGAAACTATGCATCACTTGCTTGAAATTCTCACAACCTGTGCTAATGATAAAAACCAATATTCAAACACAACAGTACCACTCCTACTCCCACTATGAATCCACAGACAACTTGCGCAAGTGTGTGCGCATGTAAATACAATCGTGCGCTCATTACCAATCCTGCTATTATCAATGCAATGGGAATGAGTAGATAGGCAAAAAAATAAGCAGACAAACTTAATTGTATTACAAGTGCCAAAAATCCGCCAACGCCAATAGCGTGCAGACTTATTTTCCAAAATATAGTAATACAAAAACTGAGTACCATAAGACAAGCACTTGCTACAATATACGAATCGAGAAGTACAAAAGGATGTTGTGCAACTAAATTATAGGCTGCTGAAATATATATTACCGATGTGGAAAATAATAATGTCAGTCGCTGCTGCTTTTCGGAAAACTCTTGTCGTGTTATTTTCGCATACACCCAACACAGCGGCACAAAAGCAAGCGGAATAATATAAAGCAACAGTAACACCGTTAAACCCAAAGCATACATTGGTTCCTTAGAAATTCCAGGAATAAAAAGAATGCTTATAATACTACCCACTAACACCAAATTTAATGGGTGGAATAGTACGGAAATAATCCATGCAGCTATTTTGAGCGATTTCGACATTAATTTCAATTATATTATAAAGCAAAAACTATACCTAAACGAAGATTGCTCCATCTCTCGCAATACTAATCCGATAGCAGAGGCTTTCGAAATGTGTTATTGCGAGAAATAAAGCAATCTCAATTTTTATGCATTGTTACGAACAAATTGTATTCGTCATTACTCCAATTCAAAGAGCGGTGTTCCTTGCATAATATTTTGACCTATTTCTACGCAAATCGCTTTTATAACACCGTCTTTTTCAACCATTATATTGTTTTCCATTTTCATAGATTCCAATACCACTATGGTTTCGCCGCATTTTACTTGTTGTCCTGCTTTTGCTTCAACCGAAAGAATTGTTCCCGGAAGCGGCGAAGTTATTATATTCGCTTTTGATTGTACCGAAGCTTTCTCTTCTTTCGCAGCTGCTTTCAATGGTTTCACCTGAGCCTCTTCCTCTTTTTCACGCTCATACACCACAGCATAGTTTTTACCGTTGAGCGTAAGATTTACCACATCGTTTTCTACGCTATTTACTGCGATTTCGTATTTATTCGTATCTATTGTGAATTTGAATGTTTTCATCTGTTATCTATGTAAATTATTTATACCGTAAATTTTAGCGTTCCAAGGCGAATTGCATATATCTTTAATGGTAATACGATGATTTTCTTTATCGTGATTATCGTAAAAATATAAATACAAAGCTGCAGCTATTGCGGCATTTTCTTGTTCGCTCAATTGTACACCGTTCTTGCAGGTGCAGACTTGCTGTTGAGTATTGTGTTCTGACATAATTAGGTTCTCAATTTTATTGCAATTTCTGGTTACAACGGAATATTACAATGTTTTCGCAATGGATTTGTTACACGCTTGGTTTGCAAACGTTGCAAAGCACGGAACACTCTAAAACGGGTATTACGCGGTTCAATTACATCGTCGATAAAACCATATTTTGCTGCTTGATACGGATTTGCAAACAAATCATTATATTCTTGTTTCTTCTCAGCATATTTTGCAGCTTTTGCTTCATCGGTTTCTTGTGCAGCAATCTCTTTTGAGTACAGTACCTCTACAGCACCATCGGCACCCATTACAGCAATTTCAGCGGTAGGCCATGCATAATTCACATCGCCACGCAATTGTTTGCTACTCATTACAATATGAGCACCTCCGTATGATTTGCGCAATGTTACCGTTACTTTCGGTACAGTAGCTTCGCCGTATGCAAACAATAATTTTGCGCCATGCGAAATTACACCGCCATATTCCTGAGTACTTCCGGGTAAAAATCCGGGAACATCCACAAGAGTAACGAGCGGTACATTGAACGCATCGCAAAAACGAACAAAACGAGCACCTTTACGAGATGCCTCAATATCGAGCACACCACCCAAATACATAGGTTGATTGGCAACTACCCCAACAGGCATGCCACCAACTTTAGCAAATCCTACAATAAGATTTCGTGCAAATCCCTTATGTACTTCAAGAAAATCGCCATCGTCAACTATGCTTGCGATTACCTTTTGCATATCGTATGGCTTTTTCGGATTTTCGGGAATTATTTCGTTTAACAAATCATCGCAACGGTCAATAGGGTCAATACATTCGGTACGCACAGGTTCTTCCAAATTATTTTGTGGAATATAGCTCATCAATTTACGAATCATAGCCAAACATTCTTTTTCGTCGGGAGCCATAAATTGCGCTACACCCGATTTGGTATTGTGCATATAGGCACCCCCCAAATCATCAGTTGAAATTGTTTCTCCTGTTACGGTTTTCACTACTTTTGGACCAGTTAAGAACATATAACTGTTTTGCTCCGTCATAAAAATAAAATCGGTCAACGCAGGCGAATACACTGCTCCACCAGCACAAGGACCCATAATTGCCGAAATTTGCGGAATTACCCCCGAGGACATAATATTGCGTTGAAAAATTTCGGAATAACCCGCCAAACTTTGAATACCTTCTTGAATACGAGCACCGCCGCTATCGTTTATGCCAATTACCGGAGCTCCGGCTTTCAGTGCCATATCCATAACTTTGCAAATTTTTTGCGACATGGTTTCGGAAAGCGAACCGCCGATAACGGTAAAATCTTGAGCAAACACAAATACCAAACGTCCGTTGATACTACCGCTACCCACAACAACACCATCGCCAAGGAAAGTTTGTTTTTCCATACCGAAATTTGTACAACGATGTTCTTTGAACATATCGTATTCCTCAAAACTTCCTTCGTCTAACAACAACTCTATACGCTCACGAGCAGTATATTTTCCTTTTGCGTGTTGTGCTTCTATTCGTTTTTCGCCACCGCCAATCCGTGCTTTACTACGGAGTGCAATGAGGTTATTTAATTTCTCTTGATTAGTCATCTTTATGTAATTTTGAACAATTACGTAACTGAATAAGCGAAAAGTCTATAATTACGGCTCTCGATTATTCGATTGTTCAGTTATACTATTATTCGATTATTTTGTTATTCAGGCTTTTCGCACACTTCTGTCAATACGCCAAACGTTGATTTTGGGTGCAAAAACGCAATATTCAAGCCTTCGGCTCCTTTGCGCGGTGCTTTGTCTATTAATTGAATACCTTTTGCTGCTGCTGCGTCAAGTGCTTTTTGCACACTTTCTACTGCATACGCAATGTGGTGAATGCCTTGTCCTTTTTTCTCAATAAATTTTGCAATTGTGCCTTCGGGACTTGTAGATTCCAACAATTCAATTTTGGTATCGCCAACCATAAAAAATGCAGTTCGCACTTTTTGATCAACAACTTCTTCTATGTTGTAACATTTTAATCCGAGAACTTCTTCATAATATTTGATTTGTTCATCTAAATTTGCAACTGCAATACCAATGTGTTCAATGTGTGTAGGTTTCATATATACTCTATTTTTTGATTTTAAAATTTCCCAAAAGTAAAAATTTTAGTGGGATAAAAAAACAATTGTGATAAAATTTTATGAACGGTAGTTATTCACAAAGTTCTGTTTTTAAACAAAAAAAATCCCACTTCATATATGAGTGGGATTTTTTTTATAAGAACCTATTACTTTTTGGGAGCTTTAGAGAGTTTTTCAAACTCCTCCTTAGAACCTACAAGTATTTTACTGTATTCGTTCAATCCGGTTCCTGCCGGAATTTTATGAC
>JAISIO010000189.1 GCA_031262005.1 Bacteroidales bacterium | reverse complement strand
CCTTTATACACCGCTTTAATTTTTTGCACCGTATTGAATGCGGGCAATTGTTCTTCGGCAATTAAGTACAACGTTTTTTTAGCCATATTGCCGCTTTGTTTTACGTGCCATTTGTATTTTTTATCTTTCAATATAGCCGAATTTGTTTGCAGTGTTTTTACGTGTTGATTCAAAAAACCTACAATAATCGGCAATTTATAATACGCCTCTTCACCATCGCTATCGCTCACACACACGGGGAAGGAACACACTTCGGGCATTTGCTCCACAGCAGCATAATTGCCCCCAAGCACAATACTCAAGAAATCATACGCAATGGGGTTTTTATCTTTTGGGAAAGTGGTTTCGGTGTAAATCAGGAATGATTTAGTGGGGTCAAAGCGTTGATTTTCAAATTCGGCTTGTGTTATAAAATCGAATTGTGTTACTCGCCAATTTTTTTGAATAGCTTCTTTAATGCTTTCATCGTATTCGCTCAAAGCATTATTGTTGGTTACTACATACAAAATTGATGCAAAAAATGCAGGTAATTGTTTTGCTTTTGCCGTTGGACGCTGTGCCGATAATGCTACCGAAGAAAGAAGTGCACAAGCAAGGATTAAGAGTTTTTTCATAATTCTAAATTGTAAGGTTTATAGATATTTTGCGATATTCAATTGTAAATTGCAGGGCAAATATACGGATTTTTGGGAACAAAATTTTTCATAAATGATGTTAAAGTTTAACACATAATAATATATTTGTGGAAATTTTATAAAGGCTTAAAAAATATAGAACTATGCCACAAATTTCAGACCGCGGTCTTACAATGCCTGCTTCGCCCATACGCAAACTTGCAAAATATGCCGATGCCGCCAAAGCACGAGGAGTTGAAGTACTGCACCTCAATATAGGTCAGCCCGATTTAATTACGCCGCAGCAGGCAATTGATGCTGTGCGGAATTTTTCGGGCGATTACATTCCTTACTCTCATTCTGCCGGTAACATTACGCTACGCAAAAAATTGGCTGAATACTATAAATCTATAGGCATTGACATTTCTCACGAAGATATTTTAATTACCAACGGTGGTTCCGAAGCTATTTGTTTTGCTTATTACAGCATACTCAACTATGCCGACGAAGTAATTGTTCCCGAACCGTTTTACTCCAATTATTACGGCTTTACTACCGAAACCGGTGCCCGCATGATTCCTGTACGTTCTACTATTGAGAGCGGTTTTGCGCTGCCTTCCATAGAAGAATTTGAAAAAGCACTCACGCCACGCACCAAAGCCATTATGCTGTGCAATCCCAACAATCCCACAGGCTATGTGTATTCTCGCAATGAATTGGAACAAATCCGCGACGTTGTAAAAAAATACAATCTGTTCTTAATTTGCGACGAGGTCTATCGTGAATTTTGTTACGATGGAGAGCACTATTCGGTAATGAATTTGGAAGGAATTGAAGAAAATGTAATACTTATCGACTCATTTTCAAAACGATACAACGTATGCGGAATTCGCATCGGGGCTCTTATTTCGCGCAACAAAGATGTAATTTCCACCTCACTGAAATTTGCGCAAGCACGCTTAAGTCCGCCGTCATTCGGGCAAATTGCCGCCGAAGCTTTACTTGATACACCTCAAAGTTTTATACAAGCATCGGCAGAAGAATATGACAAACGCCGAAAGTTTATAATAAACGAACTCAACAAAATAAAGGGAGTGCGTTCTCCAATGCCCAAAGGCGCATTTTACAGCATAGTAGAACTACCGGTTGATGATGCCGAAAAATTCTGTCAATGGCTTTTAGAAGAATTTCAATACGAAGGCACTACCCTCATGTTTGCTCCGGGCAATGGATTTTACTCCGGGAAAAAACTTGGCGACAAACAAGTACGTATAGCATACGTACTTAATATTGACAAACTTACGAAAGCTATCAAATGCCTCAAACACGCACTTGCCGTGTATCCGGGACGAACAAATTAATTACATTAAACGCATGCAAAAAGTCCTATTCATAATCAATCCCATGTCGGGAACCAACCGACAAAAGAAAATGATAGAAAAATATGCCTATCAGTACTTGCCGGAGGAGGACTTTGAATTGCATTTTTCCTATACCGAATATGCCGGTCACGCCATAGAAATAAGCACGAGTGCTAAAAATATATTCGACATTGTAGTTGCTGTGGGCGGCGACGGCACTATTCACGAAGTGGCACAACCACTGGTGCACTCTAACACCGCACTCGCAATTGTTCCCATGGGGTCGGGCAACGGATTGGCGCGTTTTCTACACATTCCGCTCTATATTCGTCCGGCAATACGCCTGATAGCTGAAGGAAGAAAAATAAAAATAGATACCATTTCGTGCAACAACGAATATGTGCTGAACGTTGCAGGATTCGGGTTCGATGCCATCATAGGCGATTTATTCAATATAAATGTAACAAAACGAGGCGGATTAAAATACGTGCAACTCGTGAGCAAAGAATTGTTTAGTTACAAACCCCAAACATTCACATTCAATATTGATAACAAGGAATTTACCCGCACATTTTTTATTGGAGCCATAGCCAATGCCAATCAATATGGCTTAAATGCACACATAGCACCCACAGCCGACATTACCGACGGAAAATTTGAAGTAGTATTTATTGAAAAATTTCCGCCTTTATTCACGCTTAAACTCGTATTGGATTTATTTACCAATCGTATACACAAATCAAAATTTGTAGAAACTCTGCGAGCCGATTCCTTGACCATAGAAAACAATGCTCCTTATACTATTCACATGGACGGTGAGCCACGTGTGATGCATTCCGACATTAATTTTTCAATTGTGCCGCAATCGCTTTGGGTAATTTCGGGGACGGTAAGCCCCTCCTAACCTCTCCTAAGGGGAGGAAATCTTTTTCCGACATATCCTCTTGTATAAAATTTAGAGGGCTATCCGTTCCAAATCTGCCTGCGTGGTAATTTTTATATTCCGCTCTTCACCCTCATACAGCGCAACTGTAAATCCGGCACTTTCCCACACCGAAGCATCATCGGTAAAAGCGGGAGAATATTGTTGTCGGTAGGCTTGTTTTAGTTTTTCAACAGTGAATATTTGTGGCGTTTGCACCCGTTTTATTGTAGTGCGGTCTATAATTTTTGACGTTTGTCCGTCTACAATTCGCAGGGAATCAATGGAATCTACAACCGGTACAGCACTGCCGTTTTGACGAGCACAAGCAAAACCACGGGCAATGCACGCCTGCGAAACGAACGGTCGCACTCCATCGTGAATTGCCACAAAACCATTCGCATCAATATGCGCCAACCCTGCTTGCACCGAATAAAAACGCTCTACGCCGCCTGCTACAATTGTGTGTTCAATTGTACAATTGTATGTCCTACACAGTTCTTGCCAATAGGCAATGTGCTCTTGCGGCAACACTACAATGATATTGATTATCGGTGAATAGGCATAAAACGCTTCCAAACAGCGTAAAAGCACCGGCGTGCCAGCCAAAAGCATAAATTGCTTGGGTGTTTCCGATTGCATACGCAAGCCCTTTCCTCCGGCTACAAGCAGTACGTGTTCACTTGATTTCATATTTGTATTAAACTTTAAGAAGCTGTTTTGAATTTATTTAAAATTTTTTCTAAGTATTATTTATCAGAAGGTTATTTGCAGTATGCACTATTACTGCCATTGGCAATCCAAGCGTATCCATAACTGTAAAATCACGTTCCGGGAACATACGTTTAATCCATCGCCAAATTGAACGAAAAGGCGCGGTTAAAAATGAACCAGCAGAAGAAAAATAACGCGATATAAAATTTAACATATCGCAATTGTAGTAATTTTACATAATGCTGTCAAAGGAAAATAATAAAAAACGCCGATTGGCGTTTTTTATTAAGAATTGCGAATTTTACCAATATTTGCGTGTTTTATTTTACCAAAACGCATATTTGCATCTTTGCGCATTTTATCCAATCCCGCAATATAATTACCAGATTGTTTTACATTAATTGGATTTTGAAATGGTTCCCGTGGAACAAAAGATGTTTCATTAAAATAATCCGCAGGCAATTCAGAATCAGACGGAACATATCCAGGTATATATTTTAAACCAGGTATTCTTTTAATCCTTTCTATGATATTTGTTTCTAACTCTTCGGATATTTGTTGTATTTCATCAACACCATCGCCAATTGTTGGATTGATATTTCCGGTAAAACTTAATTTTGACGCATCGTTATACACAGACTCTAATAATTTTTCTATACCCCTAACAAGATTCGATGCAGAAATGCCAGTCATACCAGGTGTAAGTAAATGAAATGTTGGCAAAACTTTTATATAAACAGAATCTATTGTCGGTTCGCCCAAAAGTGAATCAATAGTAATAAATGGAGGTGTAAGATTAAATTTATTAGGGTCAAGTATGAATACTTTTATATTTGAGCGTGGTTCTTTGATACATTTATTGTTTGACCAATATGCCGTTGAATCCGTATGATAATATGACGCACATTCTTCGCGTTCCTTTTTATATGGGTCGCGTGGCGTTTTTATGCATTTGCCCGTATTGTAATCCATTTTCGCAATTGTATCAGGGTGGTTATACAAATTACAATTTTCTTGTTCGATAAACCAACGCATAGCAGTATCAATTTCAGATTGTGTTGGTAAATTTAATATAGATTGCAATTGTTCATATTTTTCAATTAACATTCTTGATTCATTATACAAAACAGATAATTCATCAGAATTTGCAGGTGGTGGTAATGGCACACCAAGACTGTCAAATAAATGACGAACAGTTTGCATATTTGCGTGCGCGGCCAAAACATCATCAGGATTAATTATAAATTCATTTTTTAAAACATTTGTTGATTTCAATGCGTTTGCTGCCCGAAATTTATTTATATATCTGTTATAAACAGAATTAAATGTTTCTTCTATGCCAATAATTGCAGTTGCACGTTGATTATACATATCATTAACCATTGTTTGATATTCACGTTTTACAACAGATTCACGTGATGTATCAACAGGCTGGACAATAGTTTGTTGTGGTTCAATGATTTGGTCATTCTTTTTACAAGAATATAACAATACACCAGAAGCAAAACCAATCGCGGCAACATTTTTTGCAACATTTAATTTATATTTATTTTTAATATTCATATATACCTCTATTATTATACTTTATTTATTCGCAGATTAAATTCAAAACAGCTTCTAAAATTCACACACAAAAGTATTCTTTTTTGAGAATAATACCCAATATATATTGTAGTAATTTTCCAGAACCTTGAAATTTTTCGCCCCATTTGTTTTTTGGGGAGAAAGATAGTATCTTTGTAAAAAAATAACAGAATTGTATGACCTTTGAATGGTACGAAGCAAAGAATCAAGAAAACGTACTGAAACACAATATCTCTTTTGAAGAAGCTCAGGAGGCATTTTTTGATGAAAAAAGAGTGATAATTTCCGATAATTCCCATTCAACAAGTGAAGAACGATTTTTTTGTATAGGAAATACTGGATTTGGGATTGCAACAGTAAGATTTACAATAAGAAACACTATTATTCGTATTTTTGGAGCCGGCTATTGGAGAAAAGAGAAAAAAATATATGAAACGAGAAATTATATACACTGACGCACCTATAGAAGTAGCAGAAGCAGTAGAACAAGGTTCTATTATAGCAGATTTTTTACCAAAACCGAACGCTTTGAAAAGAAAAACTAAGCGAGAAAAAATAACTATTGATTTGGACAAAAACAGTTTAGAGTTTTTTCGTATGTTTGCTCAAAAACAAGGAACCAGCTATCAAACTCTAATCGGCAACTTACTTGATGTGTACGCTCACCAAGGTCGTTTGTCGTCTAAATAATCTTTCCACTATGCCCGTAAACATACCCGATACTCTGCCTGCAGCCGAGGTGCTGAAAAACGAGAATATATTCATAATGAACCACAGCCGAGCGACATCGCAAGATATTCGCCCGCTGCGCATAGGCATACTCAATTTGATGCCTAATAAAGAAACTACCGAAACGCAATTAATTCGTATGTTGAGTAATTCGCCGTTGCAGGTGGAAATTATTCTGCTTTTCACCAAAACACATATTTCCAAAAATACTTCGAGCGAACATCTCAATTCGTTTTATCACTCATTCGACGAATATAAAGATCAAAAACTCGATGGGTTGATTATAACCGGTGCTCCGGTAGAACATCTTGAATTTGAACAAATTACCTATTGGCAAGAATTAACACAAATTTTAGATTGGGCAAAAGAACACGTTACCTCTACCCTTTTTATTTGCTGGGGTGCGCAGGCGGCATTGTATTATTACTATGGCATACAGAAGTATGATTTGCCTCAAAAACAATTCGGAATTTTCAAACACACCATACTCAAAGCCAACGAGCCGCTGGTAAATGGTTTCGACGACGAATTTTACGCACCTCACTCGCGCTACACCTACACGCGCCGCGAAGATATAGAAGCACAACCCGAATTAGAACTTGTGAGCGAATCGAACGAAGCAGGCATTTATCTTACTGTTTCAAAAGATAAAAAACAAATATTCGTAAGCGGACATTCTGAATACGACAAACTGACACTGCGTGATGAATACCTGCGTGATTTGAAAAAAGGCATTGAAATTGCTCTTCCGGAACATTATTTTCCAAACAACGACCCTACGCAAACGCCGCTCAACCTGTGGAAAAGTCACGGAAATTTATTATTCGGCAACTGGCTCAATTACTATGTCTATCAAGAAACACCATTCTTATTGTAGGAATCAGGCGTTCGGGAACAAGTATTAGAATCGTGCAATGGGGAACTTCTGAAAAAGGAGTTAGAGGAGTTAGCTCTAATCATTAACCATGAATCATTAACCATTAATATTTTTAAAAGTTCCCAACATGTAATTTTTCCCTATATTTGTCCATTAATTGAGTTTTCAATTTACAATCGCAGTTTTTCAAATCCTAACACATAAACCGTATGAAAAAACTAATCGTTATTTTTGGTGTTATATGTATTTCAGCAGCAAGCACTTATGCACAAATGAGCCAAATTTATTCTTCAAAAAGTCGCAAAGCAATTGCCAACTACGAGGAAGGCTTGTATAACTACAAACTGTTTGCATACGACAAAGCATTGCAAAACTTGAATGATGCAATTAAAATAGACCCCACGTTTACCGAAGCCTATTACCTGCTTGCCGGCGTGTATTCACACAAAAAAGATGACGATAAAATGATAGAAACTTTGCAACTTGCCGTGCAAAATTGTGGAAGCGGAGACCCTATGCCTTACTACAAGTTAGCGGTAGAATTGCTCTCTATGGGCAGATACGCCGAAGCATTGCAAAATTTCAAAAAAATTCAACCAAAAGATAAAGCACTTTTTTCGCCCCGAGAACAGGAACAAATTGCTTACGGCACTCGTCAATCTGCCGATGCCATACGAATTATGAAGCAGCCCATACCGTTTTCACCTACCAATATGGGCACAAACATAAACACACAATTCGATGATTATCACCCTGCTATAACCGTTGACGACAATCTTTTTATTTTCACATCGAATATTCCCATCAACGCCCGCATGACGCAGGAAGATATTTTTTATTCTACAAAGAAGGATAATGAATGGCAAGTGCGCCATAGATTTCCTGCACCTATAACCACCCAAAACAACGAAGGAGCTGCATCAATTTCTGCCGACGGACGCACTATGGTTTACACCATGTGTAATGCGCCAAGCGGATATGGTTCGTGCGATATTTACATAACCTACTATGCCTTAGGTCAGTGGACTATGCCTAAAAACATAGGCGCACCCATCAATACCAAAGCGTGGGAATCGCAACCAAGTCTTTCGGCTGACGGGAAAACGCTCTATTTTGTGTCAAACAGAGATGGCGGAAAAGGTAAAAAAGATATATGGGTAAGTCGCAATGTGAGCGAAGGAAAATGGAGTGAACCCGAAAATTTAGGCGCAACTATCAACACCATATACGACGAAGAAGCACCTTTTATTCATGCCGACGGCAAAACACTATTCTTTTCCTCAAACGGGCATTTGGGCTTAGGCAAAAAAGATATAATGATAACGCAACTCAATGCCGACGGCACGTGGAAAACTCCTGTCAATGCGGGCTATCCGCTCAATAGCAAAGACGATGAAGGGCTTGTAATTATCAATGCACAAGGCAGCAAAGGTTATTTTGCATCGAATAGAGAAGGCGGCTTGGGCGGTTTAGATGTGTATGAATTTTCTATCAATGCGGATATGTTCGCCATTATGCCCTATCCTGTTACTTACGTACAAGGCGTGGTGTTCAATGCAAAAGACAAGCAAAAACGCATTGCAGCACAATTGGATTTGCGTGATGTTGAAACAAACGAACTGCTTTTCACGTCGAATGCCGATTATAACGGAAATTTTACCGTACCATTTATGGAGAATAAAAATTATGCGCTTTCGGTAAGTTCTCCCGGATATTTGTTTTATTCGGCACAGGTAAATTTAGAAAGCAATAGAACATTGATAGAAGTTCCGCTACAACCAATAGAAATAGGTAGCAGCGTGGTGTTGAACAATGTGTTTTTCGATACCGACAGCTACGAACTCAAACCCGAATCGCAAGCCGAATTGCTAACAATTGTTGATTATATGAACCTTAATCCTACATTGAGCTTTGAAATTGGCGGACACACCGACAACACCGGTATAAAACAAAACAACGTAACACTCTCCAACAATCGTGCGCAGGCGGTGTACACATTCTTAACAGAACACGGAATTGCCGCTACTCGCCTTACATTTAAAGGCTATGCCGACACCAAAGCACTTGTGCCGAACGATAGCGAAGAAAACAAAGCTAAAAATAGACGAACAGAATTGAAAATTACGAAAAAATAAGGCTCTACTCTCTTGTAAATATTTGAAAATTAATTGTTTAAACACTTTATTAGCATATTTTCGCAGGCATCTATTCAAATTAATTATCAAATTATACGTAGCAATTAATAATTAATAGTACATTTGCAACCGCAAAAAGCCCAAGTGTTGAAATTGGTAGACAAGCATGGTTGAGGGCCATGTGCTCATTAGGGCGTGCAAGTTCAAATCTTGTCTTGGGCACTTTTTCAACAAAAAA
>JAISIO010000163.1 GCA_031262005.1 Bacteroidales bacterium | reverse complement strand
TCGCAATCGGTTTTGACTTTTCTGAAACGGTCGGGCATACGAGCAGAAACACGCGAAAAGCAAAACGAAAAACTAACCGCCTTTCGTTCACGGATTTATTTTCCTGAATTGTTGTTTGATTTAGGGCTTTCGGCATATAGGGAAGAGCGATTTTTGATTAAGATTGAAAGTCAAAATCAAGAGTTTGAATATACGCCTCACATGGCAAACATTAGCGGTTGCGGTTTTTTTATTTCATTTCCTGTTCCGCCGGACGATGTACTTTGCGCAATGAAATTGTCGGCTTTGCTTTCGCGAGCCAAAGGGCGTGATTTTTACGATGCTATGTTTTTGCTTTCTCAAACAAAGCCGAATTACAACTTGCTTGCTCAAAAACAAGGCATTCATAATGTAACAGAACTAAAAACGAAACTCACGGAAACGATAGAAACAGTAGACATTCAACACAAATCCAAAGACTTTGAACATCTGTTATTCAACAAAGAAAATAAAGATAACATTTTAAATTTCAGCGAATTTATCAAAAGTCTGAACTAAAATTTTCGTCTTTATTGATTCCCTTTGCAGAGAAATTTGCAAAGGAAAATTGATTTTTTAAAAGTTCCCTTTATATATGCGTTTCGTTTGAAAAATTGACACAGGTTTTATTTTCCAAACTTTTTCGATTATAATCGAAAATCAGTATGATTTTGGTCGTTTGACAAGAGGGTTCATCTCATTGTCGAGCTGGAGTTAATTGTTGTTTTTGATTTTTTGAAAAGTAGTCTCTTTACTTTTTTTCATCAATAGCTTTCTCAATAGACAGCCACAGAGCATCGGCAGTTTTATCCCATGAAAATTTTTGCAACTGAATTTTTGCAGTTTCTTGCAATCGCTCATACGTTGTGGGGTCGTTTGTAATTTCCGTCATAGCCGCAGCAATAGCATTGACATCTTCGGGATTGACCAACAACGCAGCTTCGCCGCCAACTTCGGGCATGGACGTGGTGTTCGATGTTATAACAGGAACGTTGCAGGCAAATGCCTCTACAATAGGAATACCAAATCCCTCAAACAAAGGAATATACACAAGTGCAAATGCTGCTCCAAGTAAATTTGTCAGTTCCTGATTTGATACTCGTCCGGTAAACACAATATCGGTGCGAACTGCGCTTTTTTCGTAAACAGCACGAATTGTTTGTGCCATGAACATGGCTTCGCCTACAATTACTAATTTCATCGGCGAAGAGCTTTGTAGTTTAAATTGTTCAAAAGCGAGCAAAAGCCGTTCAATATTTTTGCGTGGGTGCAGCGAACCTACGTACACAAAATAATTCTCGCCGGAAGTGTATGTTTGTTTTACTACATTCTTTTCGTATAACCCTAAGGGTTTAAATTCGCTACTCACACCGTTGTACACTACATCAATTTTAGCTTCGTCAATGCCGTACATACGTACAATATCAAATTTTGAAAACGTGGAAACCGTTGCTATACGGGTAGCGATTCGTGCATATTGCGGAAAAAACTTGCGGTAATACCAACGCACCAGCGGCGTGAGATGGTGCGGATTGTGTTCAAAATTAAGGTCGTGAATTACATTCACCACCGGAATGTTCAAATTCAAAGGAATATAGCCGTCGGTGGAAACGAACACATCGGCTTTCAATGATCGGAGCACACGAGGTAGTTGCACGTGAAACCAAAACCACCACAAAAACGGGTGTCGCGATTGAAACGGCACAACAACAGGCACCACATTGGGGGCAAACACGTATTCCTTATCGTACATACGGTCGAAAAGTAAATAAAACGTGTGTTCGGGCTGCATTTCGCACAAGCGTTTGACCGTTTCGTAAGTAAAACGACCTATTCCCTCCAATTTGTTTTTAATTAGTAGGCGGGTGTTTATCGCAATCTTCATTAGTTATTAGAGTTTAGAGTTTAGAGTTTAGAGTTTACTACACTCTGACAACTGCACTCTGATTAAAGAAATCCCAATTTCAATTTAGCCTCGTCGCTCATACGGTCTTGATTCCACTCAGGCTCAAATACTATGTTTACAAACACCTGTTCTATTCCCTCAATAAGTTTTAAACGGCTTTCTATTTGATACACGATTATTTCCGACATAGGACAGGAAGGTGAAGTAAAAGTCATCTCTATGGAAACTTCGGGCAGTTTGCTAATGTCAATTTTGTAAATTAAGCCCAAATCATAAATATTTGCGGGAATTTCGGGATCGTAAATATCTTTGAGAGTTTCTACAATTTGGTCGTATATAGTTGTGTTGCTCATTTTTCTTATTTCGTTGATATTCAATAAATAGTCTCTTTCTTAAAAACTCGTCTACTTGTTTCTCGTTTCTCGTTTACTCATTAACTTATATGTTGAAACGCCATAGCGTATAATCTCATTTGTTTTATCATAGCCACAAGTCCGTTGGAACGAGTGGGGGAAAGGTTTTCTTTTAAGCCGATTTTTTCAATACAATACAAGTCGGTATTGAGAATATCTGTGGGAGTTTGATTTGAAAGAATGCGCACCAACAGAGCTATAATACCTTTGGTAATTATGGCATCGCTATCAGCGGTGTAGAGCACTTTGCCGTCTTTGAGTTCGGCAAAAAGCCACACTTGCGATTGGCAGCCTTTTATGGTATTTTGTTCGGTTTTGTGTTCGGGTGCAATTGAAGGCAATTCTTTTGCCAAATCAATGATATATTGGTATTTATCGAGCCAATCGTCGAAGATTGAAAATTCTTCAATTATTGCATCTTGAATTTCATTTGTAGTCATGGGACATAATTTTTTTTTTTGCAAAAGTATAAAAAAATACCAATTAATAAATATTCGTTTCTGATTATTAATTGCTTGCCAGCGCAACTCCGGCAATGCTTATACGCACATTTTCTACTTGATTGAAAATAGTTTCGGCACACGAAATAGTGGTTGCACCAGTGGTTATCACATCATCGAGCAAAAGAATGTGTTTGCCTTGCAATAGGTGATGATTGGTAACAGTGAAAATGTTTGCTACATTGTGCTTACGTTCCTCTTTGTTCTTTTTGGTTTGGGTTTCGGTATTCACGCTCCGTTCCACGGCATTGGCACATATTGGCAGCGAGGTACTGTTTGCAATTCCTTGTGCCAAAATTTCACTTTGGTTGTATCCTCGTGCTCGCTTTCGTTTGGCGTGCAACGGTACGGGAACTATACAATCAATATCATGTATAAACTCCGTAGTTTTTAGTTGATTACCAAAGAGTTCTCCCAGAAAAACACCTGCTCGTTGATTCCCTTTATATTTGAGTTCGTGCATCAAATTTGCATATTTGTTTTTCTTGGTGTAATAGAAAAATGCCGCAACTCGTTCGTAAGGAATTTGTCCGATAAACAACTGTTCAAATGAATCGTCTTCGCTACCTGTGAGGCGAACCAAAGGAATATCGAGCAAACAAGCCGTGCACAATATGCGTTCGCTGTACCGTAAATGACCGCCGCAGGCAAGGCAATTGTCGGGAAAAATGAGATGGAGTCCATCTGCGAAATAGGCGGCAATTGAGCGGAGGCGTTTTAGGGGCATGGGGGGGGGTAAGAAGTTAAAGGGAGTTAGAGGAGTTAAAGGAGTTTGGAAGTTAAAAGAAGTTAAGAAGTTAGGGCGTTGAGGGGGTATTCGGCAAAAAGTGTGTAATTCGCTTAGGCAAAGGTAAATTCTATTTTGTGATTATTCGTTATTTGATATTCTTCTTCTTAAATGTTAGTTCTTCCAATGAGCGAAGGCATAGCCTTCGTAAACTTCTTAACTTCTCTAACTTCTTCCCCCAAACACTTCCATATAGCGAGCAATATATTTCCCCAGAATGTCAAATTCAATATTTACAACAGTATCTTTTGTGATTGTGTGGAAATTGGTGTGCTCAAATGTGTAGGGAATAATTGCTACTTGAAAAGAATTGAGTTGCGCATTAACAACCGTAAGACTTACGCCATTAACCGTTACCGAACCTTTTTCAACCGTAAAATAATCTTTTTGCACGGGTTCATATTCAAACGTAAAATACCAACTTCCGTCGGCTTCTTCTACTTTGGCGCAACGGGCGGTTTGGTCTACATGTCCTTGCACAATGTGTCCGTCGAGCCTGCCATTCATGGGCATACTGCGTTCTACGTTTACTTTACTGCCTTGCTGTAATAAACCCAAATTCGATTTGCGCAACGTTTCCTGAATTGCCGTAACGGTGTAGGTGTCGGCGGTTTTACTTACTACAGTTAAGCACACGCCATTGTGCGCCACGCTTTGGTCTATTTGCAATTCGTTCACAAAACTGCACGAAAGTGTAATGTGAACATTTTCTTTGTCATGTTCTATGCGCACTACTTGTGCACATTCTTCTATTATTCCTGAAAACATTGGTTGAACGTTATTTAAAATTTATACAAAGGTACGTATTTACTGCAGTTTTTGCATCAATCATTCAAAATCCGTATCTAATGTAGTGTATTCCACAGCGCACGATTGTGTTGCGTTTTGCACAATGCTATCGTGTAGAGGCATTGTTTTTTCGGTTTCCTGCAATTTTTGTTCTACGCAAGTGCAATATGCGTCTAACGTATTGCCATAAATCACGGCATAATCGGCATTTTTCAAGCAATCGTTTTTTACCGTTTCTGCTGTTGGTGTGCAAGCTGCACATAGTACTATTGCACACAGCGTATATACTATTCGTTTCATATTCATTGCCACAACATTGTAACTATTTTGTTGTGGCAAAAATAATAAAAAAAACGCAGTCAAAACTTAATTCGACTGCGTTTCTTTTAGGAATGATATTCTCAAACTTGATTGAATTTAATTTCATCTTGCGCATATTGTCCGGCATCTAATTTCGATTTAATCGCTTTAAATGCGTCAATTGTATATTTCACATCATCGAGCGTGTGTGCGGCAGTTGGAATAATACGTAACATTATAACATC
>JAISIO010000119.1 GCA_031262005.1 Bacteroidales bacterium | reverse complement strand
CGCATTAGCGGAATTGATTTTACAGGTGGAATTTTTACGAATATAACACAAGATCACTTGGACTATCACAAAACGTTTGCCGAGTATCTGAACGTTAAAAAAGCATTTTTCGATAATTTGCAAAAAAACGCCTTTGCGCTTGTGAATAATGACGACAAAAACGGGCAGGTAATGCTGCAAAACACTCGTGCAAAACAATACAGCTATTCGCTTAAATCAATGAGTGATTTTAAATGCAAAATTATTGAAAGCCACATAGATTGCACACTGTTGCAAATTGACGGAACCGAAGTGTGGACAAAACTGATAGGTGCGTTCAACGCTTACAATATACTCAGCGTGTATGCCGCAGCCGTTCTTTTGGGCGAAGACAAAAACGAGGTTTTGCAAATTATAAGCACTCTGCAAGCTGTGGAAGGTCGCACACAATTTTATAGAAATTCGGCAGGTGTAACCGCCGTAATTGATTACGCCCACACCCCCGATGCGCTCGAAAACATTCTCACTACACTCAAAAAACTGTGTAGCGAAACCACCAAATTAATTACCGTGGTAGGCGCAGGCGGCAATCGCGACAATACAAAACGTCCGCTCATGGGAGCAATTGCGGCACAACTGAGCGATATGGTAATTCTTACCAGCGACAATCCGCGTGATGAAAATCCTGCCTGCATTGCAATGCAAATGCTTGATGGCATTCCCAACGACGAACGCTCAAAAGTAATCACAATTCTTGACAGAAAAGAAGCCATTCGCACGGCAACATTGTTTGCAAAACCAACCGATATTATTCTTATTGCTGGAAAAGGGCACGAAACGTATCAAGAAATTTTAGGTGTAAAACATCATTTTGACGATACGGAGGTAATTCAAGAAATTTTCACATTGTCTAAACCGTGATTATAACAAGATTTTAAAACGACGAATATCAACCGAATATCAATTGAATATCTAAATATCAAAATAACAGGGCGAGCACAAGGCATCGCCCCTACTAACCATTAACCACTAAAAAATATGTTATATTATTTATCAACCCTCCTTCAAGACTTCAACATTCCCGGCATGGGCGTGTTCAAATACTTGACCTTTCGCAGTGGCGGCGCATTTATTACTTCGCTTATTATTACCATTATTTTCGGTAAATATGTCATTCGTTTGTTGCAAAAAAAGCAAATGGGTGAAATTGTGCGCGATTTAGGTTTGGAAGGGCAAATGCAGAAAAAAGGGACTCCAACCATGGGCGGACTTTTAATATTGGGAGCCATTATTATTCCCACGTTGCTTTTTGCCAAATTGAACAATGTGTACATTTTGCTGCTGCTTTTTACCACCGTGTGGTTTGGCGGCGTAGGATTTATGGACGATTATTTGAAAAAAATGAAAGGCAACAAAGACGGACTTGCTGGTAAATGGAAAATTTTGGCGCAGGTAATACTTGGTTTGTGCGTAGGGCTGACTTTGTATGTGAACAACGATGTGGTGATTGTGGAAAAAGTAAGCGTACAAACCGCCACCGAAATGCAAAAAAGCGAACACTACGCCGACGATCAAGTAGAACAAACCCGTGTTCAACGTTTCGGCGAAAAATCGACAAAAACAACCATTCCATTTCTGAAAAACAATGAATTTGACTACAAATGGTTTGTAGGTTTTATGGGCGACAAAGCGCAAGGATTGGCATGGATTGTATTCATAATAGCTGTAATATTTATTACCACCGCCGTAAGCAACGGCGTGAACCTCACCGATGGGCTTGACGGACTTGCTGCCGGAACCACGGCAATTGTAGGGGTGGTACTGGGCATACTCGCCTACTTATCGGGCAATATTTTTTATGCCGATTATTTGAACATTATGTACATTCCTCATTCGGGCGAAATGGTGGTATTTGCCAGCGCATTTATTGGTGCCACATTAGGATTTTTGTGGTACAACTCCTACCCTGCGCAAGTATTCATGGGCGATACCGGTAGTCTTGCCTTAGGCGGAATTATTGCGGTATTTGCTATTCTTATTCGCAAAGAATTGTTGTTACCTATTCTGTGCGGTATCTTTCTTATGGAAAGCCTATCGGTAATAATGCAAGTGAGCTACTTTAAACACACCAAGAAAAAATACGGCGAAGGCAGGCGCATTTTTCTTATGACCCCGTTCCACCACCATTTTCAGAAAAAGGGACTACCCGAATCGCGAATTGTTGCGCGGTTTTGGATTATAGCTCTTTTGCTGGGTGCTTTTGCTTTAATAACTTTAAAACTGAGATAACTCCACCCCAACCCCGGCAGCCCTACCCCCTGCCCCCTAAAGGGGTGTTTGGGAACGATAAAACAATTAAAAAACAGACTTATAGAATATAAATCACAATGACAAACAAACAACTCATACTGATTCTCGGCGCAGGCGAAAGCGGTGTTGGTGCAGCAATTTTGGCACAGCAGCAAGGCTTTAATGTGTTTGTTTCCGATTTTGGAACAATTGCAGACAATTATAAAAGCGAATTACAAAATCACGCAATACAATTTGAAGAAGGAACGCACGAACAAGCAATGAACCTTATCAATAATGCAACTACTGAACGAGTATCCGAAATCATCAAAAGCCCAGGAGTACCCGAAAAATCTCCTATTATTCAAGCTATTCGCAAAGCGGGAATACCCATAATTTCGGAGTTGGAATTTGCCGCTCGTTATACTAACGCAAAATTAATTTGCATAACAGGCAGTAATGGAAAAACCACAACCACAATGCTCACATATTACATGTTGCAACAAGCCGGATTGGATGTTGCTTTGGGTGGAAATGTGGGCAAAAGTTTTGCCTTGCAAGTAGCAGAAGACAACAAATCAACAAATCAATCCGACAACTTACAAACTTGCAAACTTACAAACTTGCAAACTAAATACTACGTCTTGGAAATCAGCAGCTTTCAATTAGACGATATGTACGATTTTAAAGCCGATATTGCTATTCTACTCAACATAACTCCCGATCATTTAGATCGTTACAATTATAATTTTCAAAATTACGTAGATTCCAAAATGAAAATGTTGCAAAATATGACTGCCAACGACACTATCATTTTTTGTGCCGACGACGAAGTACTTGCACAAGAAATGCAGAAATACTCAACGCAGGCAAACGTGCTGAGTTACACCATACAAAACGATCGCACAAAACAAGGATTTTTTGACAAAAAAACAATTACTATACAAAACACAGAAACACTCACAATAAACATAACCGATATGCAACTGAAAGGAATACACAATTATGGCAATTCAATGGCAGCAGCTATTGCCGCACAAACTATTAACATAAAAAGCGATGTTATTCGTGAAAGTTTACAAACGTTTTCAAGCGTTGAACATCGCCTTGAGAAACTACCGTTCACCGTGCGCGGCGTAGAATATATAAATGATAGCAAGGCAACAAACGTAAATTCCACATGGTATGCTCTGGAAAGCATGAACGACAATGTGATATGGATTGCCGGCGGAACCGACAAAGGCAATGAATATGAAGCATTGTACGATTTGGTTTCCGAAAAAGTAAAAGCATTGATTTGTTTGGGAGTAGACAACGCAAAATTGCTTGCCAATTTTAGCGACAAAGTTCCGGTAATTACCGAAGCACGCAGTATGCACGAAGCCGTTACAAAAGCCTACGAACTTTCGCAAAAAGGCGATACCGTGTTGCTTTCTCCGGCTTGCGCAAGTTTCGATTTGTTTAAAAATTATATGGATAGAGGTATTCAATTCAAAAACAACGTAAGAAATTTATAATGAGTTCATTTGCCGACATATTCAAAATAAAAATAGAAGGCGACAAAGTCATTTGGCGTATCTTTTTTATTTTTATGATTGTATCGCTTTTGGCGGTATACACGGCATCGTATCAAAAAGCATCGCGAAGTCTCGGGCTTGATATGGTAACAATCAAGATGGTTGTGAAACATCTTATAGGATTTGCACTGGGCTTTGTTATTATGTATGTGGTGCACAAAAAATGCAATTATCGCATGATTTTCAACTGGTCTCCGGTGATACTTCTTGTAAGTTTTATACTTCTTATACTGTTACATGCCGGATTCGGTGTCTCTAAAAACGAGGCTGTGCGCTGGATAAATTTATTCGGCATATCATTTCAACCGAGCGAATTTGCAAAATTTGCACTCATTGTATTTATTGCCAAACACCTTGCGCGAAATCAAAAAGATATAGGTAATAAAAGGAATGTATTGTACCCAATCGGCGCAATAACATTTTCCATAGTTGTTTTACTGTGGTCATCGGGATTTTCAACCGTACTATTCTTACTTGTGATCGTGTTTGTAATGCTTATTTTGGGCGGATTGCCCTGGCGACAAATCGGCGCAATTGTGGGTATTGGTTGTATTGGAGGGATAATCATACTCGGCTTAGCACTCAAAAGTCCCGATACATTAGGCAATCGTGGGGGAACCATTCAAACACGTTTGACAACGTTTATGCCTGCACTCAAAGCTCACGCCAACATAGTAACCACCAAAGACGACAGTGAAAATTCGTTGCAGTCGCGCCGCGCAAAAACCGCCATAGCACTAGGACGCACTCCTGCCGGACCAGGAAATAGTATTATGAAAAAATATCTACCCGAAGCCGAAAGCGATTTTATATTCTCGGTTATTATTGAGGAATATTCGGTTCTGGCAGCGTTAATACTTGTGGGTTTGTACATTGCCCTGCTCGTCCGTGCCGGACGTATTATGCAAAAATGCAAAGACTCTTTTGCTGCATTACTGGTTATGGGGCTTACATTTTACATCGTATTTCAGGCATTTATCCACATGGGCATTAATGTAGCTCTGTTGCCGGTAACAGGGCAAACATTACCGTTTATCAGCTGGGGAAGCACTTCACTGATTATGTCGTGTTTATCGTTAGGCGTAATTTTAAGCATTAGTAAAGAAGTGCAACCAATAAATAATGAAACGGCAAGGAGAACAAAAGATACTAACAATATAGAAGAACAAATAGACGAAACGACACAAGACTAATAGAAACGGGTAAAAAAACAAACAAGAAATCTCAATCGAATATCCAATAATATCAAGAAACTATGAAAGTAATAATAAGCGGAGGCGGCACAGGTGGACATATTTTTCCGGCAATTTCAATAGCCGAAGAGTTGAAACGACAAGACCCGAACATAGAAATTTTGTTTGTGGGCGCAAACAATCGTATGGAAATGGAAAAAGTACCACAAGCAGGCTACACTATTGTGGGACTTCCTATTAGTGGTTTTGAGCGCAGTTTGTCGTTCAAAAACATGAAAACAATCAACAATATTTTCAAAAGTTTGAGTCGCGCAAAAAAAATCATAAAAGAGTTTCAACCCGATATTGCCGTGGGCGTGGGCGGTTATGCAAGCGGACCTATGCTTTTTGCGGCACAACGGGCTAGCATACCTACGCTTATTCAAGAGCAAAATTCATACGCCGGTCTTACCAATAAAATTTTGGGGAAACGTGTTCAAAAAGTGTGCGTCGCTTACGATAATATGACCAAATTTTTCAAACCCGAACGTATTGTTTTTACCGGCAATCCGGTGCGTCCCGCTATTCAAAATATAAGCTGCACTCGTGCCGAAAGCGAGGCGTTTTTCAATTTGGATAGCACAAAAAAAACTCTGTTGGTAGTTGGCGGCAGTTTGGGCGCCCGCACGATCAACCATAGTATTGCGGCAAATTTAGAGGAATTTGCAAAAGCAGGTGTGCAAGTAATTTGGCAAACAGGAAAATTATTTTTCCCGCAAGCGCAAGAAATGGCAAAAACCTACGAGAACATAAAAGTGTTCGACTTTATAAAAAACATGGATATGGCGTTTACCGCCGCCGATGTGATTGTGTCGCGAGCCGGTGCGGGAACTATTTCGGAACTGTGCATTGTGGGCAAACCCTGTATTTTTGTTCCGTCGCCCAATGTTACCGAAGATCATCAAACACACAATGCGCTTGCGCTTGTAAACAAAAATGCCGCATTGCTTGTAAAAGACGGTGAGGCTCGCGAAAAACTCTGCGCCACTGCGCTTGAACTTTTGAATAACGAACAACAAATGGAAGCACTTGCTCACAACATTAAAACACTTGCCATTCCCAATGCGGCAGAACGAATTGTGAATGAAATATTTGGGTTGGTGCAGAAACAATTTGCATAAAAACGCAACAAAAACGACACATAAAACGATGAACAACAACCTTACAACATATTATTTTCTGGGCATTGGTGGCATTGGCATGAGTGCATTGGCACGCTATTTCAATGCAAAAGGGTTTCCTGTAATGGGTTACGATCGCACACGCACACCGCTTACGGAACAATTGGAACGTGAGGGAATTGATATTCATTATACAGCGTTGTACGGTAGAGACGCACAGCCGTGCGTCTCTACTGAAAATACAATCGTTGTGTACACCCCAGCCATTCCCCAAGATTTTGAAGAATTTCAATATTTCAAAAACAATGGTTTTACCATGTTGAAGCGTGCGCAAGTATTGGGCGAAATTACCCGCAACAGCAAAGGAATTTGCATAGCAGGAACACACGGAAAAACCACAACTTCCACCATGACAGCACATTTGTTGTATCAATCAAAAATTGGTTGCAGTGCATTTTTGGGTGGTGTTTCTAAAAATTATGATACCAACTTATTAGCCCCTTCCACCCCTTCGGGGGGGCTTGGGGGGGCAGAGTTTGTAGTCATAGAAGCCGACGAATATGACCGTTCATTCCATCAATTAACACCATATATGGCACTCATTACTGCCGCCGATGCCGACCATTTGGATATTTATGGAACAAAAGAGGAATTTCGCCGTAGTTTTGAAACATTTGCATCGCTGGTGCAAGACGGTGGATATTTAATTATAAAAGAAGGTTTGTATTTGGACGTGCCGTGTAGAAACGCACGGTCGTGCGTTTCTACACACACCTACGGAATGAACAGCGGTGATTTTCATGCCGAAAATATTGTGATTGAAAACGGCGAAATTACCTTCGATTTTGTAACACCAAACGAAACCGTACAAGATATTCAACTTGGTGTTCCGGTACTGATAAATGTAGAAAACGCCGTTGGTGCAATGGCTCTTGCCTCTTTGGCAGGTGTTACGCCCGAAGAACTACGCCAAGGAATGGCAAGTTTCAAAGGCATAAAACGTCGTTTCGATATTCAAGTGAAAACCGAAAACCTTGTATACATAGACGACTACGCTCATCACCCCGAAGAATTGAAGGCAAGTATTTTATCTATCAAAACATTGTATCCCAACAGAAAAGTGTGTGGAATTTTTCAACCGCATTTGTATTCGCGCACTCGCGATTTTCAAAAAGAATTCGGCGCAAGTCTGTCGTTACTCGACGAATTGATTCTGCTTGATATTTACGCTGCACGAGAATTGCCTATTGAGGGAATTACGTCGGACGTGATTTTTGAAAATGTAACAATTGAACACAAAATGCAGACAAAAAAAGAAGACGTGCTTGAAATTGTACACAATAAATTACAAAACAATGAACTTGATATTCTGGTAACATTCGGTGCCGGCGATATTGACCAACTGGTTCAGGAGCTAAAGGAGTTGTTGAAGAGTTAAGGGGAGTTAAAAGGAGTTAGAGAAGTTAGAGGAAGTTAAGAAGTTAGAGGAAGTTGAAAACCTGAATTCTGGATAAGATTTGTTTGTAACAAATTGATTTATAAAACAATAATCCCGTTAGGGATTCTATATTGGTAGAAAATATGCAAATTATTGACCATTGTGTGCCGTTAGGTACACAACTTGATTTCTACCAATATAATATGCCTAACGGCATATATTTGCTATTGTCTTATTCCGAACTTAGGTTTTTAAGATTGCTTTATTCTAACTTCTTAACTTCTCTAACTTCTCTAACTTCTCTAACTTCTCTAACTTCTTCGCAGTTTACTTTCGCCAAAAAGAAGGTATCAATACAAAAAGTACCGTAAATATTTCCAGCCGACCTACGAGCATAAGAAAGGAGGCATATACTTTAGCAATTGCCGGAAATTCGGCGTAATTTGTTGTTGGTCCGAATTGTCCCAGCCCGGGACCTACGTTGCTCAAAAATGTAATAGACGAACCCACCGATTCATCGAATTTCAATCCTATTAACGTAAAAATCAGTATGCTGCCTATAATGATAAGTATGTATAGTGCCACAAATGCCAAAATATTGGTTATAATTTGCGGTTGTACTACTTTCTGATTGTATTTTACCGGTATTACGGCATTCGGGTGCAGCAAGCGTTTAAATTCATTGACACTGTTTTTTAGCAATAACGATACTCGTACCACTTTTAAACCGGCAGAGGCAGAACCGGCACAGCCGCCTATGAGCATAATAAAAAGCAACAACGACCACAAAAATGGCGTCCACTGCAAGTAGTTGGTAGTAACAAAAGCAGTTCCCGATAGCAGTGAAACAACCTGAAAAACGGCAGTGCGCACAGTGTCTTCTATGGTCATATGTTCGGTAACCAATAATCCAATAGCAACAATAACGGAAAAGCCGAGTGCAAAAAGAAGATAAAATTTCACCTCTTCATTGCGATAAAGCATTGTGAGTTGTCCTTTCAAAGAGGCGTAAAGAACACCATAGTTTATGCCGGTAATGAGCATAAAGACAATGACAACGTATTCAATAAAAGGAGAGTTCCAATAAGCAATGCCGGTATTTTTAGTGGAAGAACCACATGCCGATAC
>JAISIO010000006.1 GCA_031262005.1 Bacteroidales bacterium | reverse complement strand
ACTCCGTCGCCGGTTGCTGTGAAGGTGTAAGGAGCTGTACCATCACTAAATTCTACAACAACGGGAGCAACTGTTGCTCCTTCGCAGTAGATGTCCCCGCCGGTTACTGTGGCGGTGGGTGTAGGGTTAGAGAACACTATAACCGAATCCCATACGTGACACGTTCTTGCATCATCGAAGTTATCGAAAGCCAATACATAGTATTTTGTACCTGTTGCAGTTGCATCAGTATATGTTACTGTAAGAGGAGTAGCTGTTGTTGCCGGACTTGCTGTTTGCAATCCCGTATTCGAAGTTACATCAGTTGTAATTGCTGCTTTATCTATAGGTGCTTTATACCAACGGATAGAATAGTTGGTGTATGAACCCAGGTTAATATTATTGGTTGTTAAAACCACATCTTGCCCTTCACATAATTCTACGGTATCCATTTTTGCTACGGCATCTCCCGGTTTTACAGTTCCAAGAGCAGAAGTAGCTGTGATTTCAATATCTTTTGAACGTGTACACGTAGGGCAATCTTCTACAATGTACATAGGTACTCGGTCGCAGTATCTTTGAGAGGTTTGAAATTTGATGTCGAAAGCCATAGGATTCTCAGAATTCTGATTAGGATTATTATATGCTGCTATACCAAGATTTTGTTTCAGTATATTGCCAGTTGCATCATCAACGCTATTTTTAATTCCGGCACATGAAGTTCCCCAAAGTTTTGGATTTGCAATATCTCCTGTACCAGAATAGGCTGAGGGACCAATAAAATATTCTCCCGGAGCCAATGTTACACTTCCTACTGCTGGGACTACAACTATTAGATCTTGTGCCTCGGTGCTACGTGTTCGTGTGTAAGTAGCTGTTAGTGTTCCTACGGTTGCTCCTGCTGGAACAGCCCCTCCGTTATTACTTCCAGCTTTCCATATTCCAAGTGTTACGTTTGCTGTTCCCGAGTTTCCTGTTTGATAAATTGAAGTCTGGAGCAATATGTTTGCCTCGGTAATTGTTACTGTTTCATACACCGTGAATCCTGCGTATGATTTATTGTTTGTTGGAGAGATTGTTCCAGTGCTTAAATTTAAGTCTCCTGATGTTGTTGTACAGGTTTGAGAAGTTCGTTTCATAAACGTTCCTGCAGCCCCCGCCGTTTCTTCAACCCACACTATTTTTTGATTAGGTGTTTCTAACGGTGTTTTGTCATCCAATGCAGTTACATCTAAGGAATCGGTGCCGGTGCCTACGGTAGTAGCCAATGGTGAGCCGCCCACTTCGAGTTGGTACCATTCATACACTCGCTTTGCAATGGTAGTAGCTGTGGCAGGTGATTTTGGTGCTACGTGTACGGCAGCTTTTTTTGTGGCACAATCGACTTTCAAGGTGCCGGGGTCTTCAAATTCTTGGGGAAAGAATGTAATTACCATACTATCGGCTACTGTGGGAATGCCGGCACAACCGCCATTAGTACCCAAATATTCTACGGTAACTTTATATTCTCCAGCTCCATTGGTTACCGTTTCGGCAGCTGCAAGTGTTGCCGCTGCTTTAAGCTGAGCCCATGTAGCCCATGTAGTTGTTACACCTTTTTCTGGAGCTGTCGGTGTTTTTTTGATTTCTACATCGTCTTTGTACCATGTTATAGCATACGGAGCTTTGGTTGATGGCGGGTTTTTACTTAATGTGTAGCCCGAAATTATATCAATACCGTTAAATTCACTCGCACACACTTCGTACTGTTTCGGTGAAATATCTACGGTAGGTTTAAGGTCTGTCATACCGCAACCGGTAGGTAAGGTAATTTTTACCGGAGTTGTTGCATTATTTTCATTTCCTGTTCCCAACACTCCATTAGCACCGCAACCAAATGCATATACATCGCCCAAGGCATTTACATAGTAGCCCCAAAGGTCGCCACGATTGATAAGTACCACCGGCGGATAGGTGCCATCGTCTAATTTTTCGCTGGTTGGACGAGTAATCAAGCGAGGATTGCTATTATCTGTAAGACCAGCAATACTTGCGCCACCGCCACCGTCGCCACAGCCGCCGCCACCCCAAGCTACGGGTTGGTCGTCCATAGTAATAGCCATACCAAAACCTTGCCCGCCACCTACTTGTTTGGCTTGCAAATAGTCGGCTTCAACAGCAGTAGTTCCAATATTGCGCACTCGTCGGGGAGTAGGTCCGCCTATGTTGTTTCCAACTCCGAGTTGGCTGTTCCAACCGCCGTTACCCCATGCCCATATATAATTATTTGCATCTATGGCAAAAGCAGCACCGTCGGAGCAGGCAATTGATATAATATTGTTCATAAGTCCCCCGGTTCCACCATCTTCGGTGCCGTAATATACGGCTCGTGCGTATGGTTGAGGAACGGTTACGTTAGGTAGTCCTAACCCGCCGTTTATTGCGCCACCCCACGAATACACTTGCCCGCTCTCGGTCAAAGCATACGCAGCATTATCACCGGCATAGATTTCTTTTACATTTTGCAAGCGAGTTGATGCGTTCATTTTTACATAGCGTGCGTCTGCGGTGTTTGTGGTTGTATTACCATGCCCTAATTGTCCACGGTTATCTGTGTATGTCGATGTTTCAGCGTTTCCACCCCACGAAACCAAATCGCCATTATCTAAAATAGCAAAACTACAGTTGTTACCTGAGTATACCACTTTTGCGCCTATCAAATACGATACGCCATTTACAGTTTCCTTGTAGGCAGCGTCAATTTCGGCACCGGCTCGCACTCGCACTGGTAATTCAACCACGGCTCCGTCAGTGCCGGGTATAGTTCCATCACCGCTTGCCTGTCCAAACTTATTTTGCCCCCATGCGTATACTCGTGTTTTACCACCTGAAACACTGGGTGTGCTACAAGTAAGAGCCACAAAGTGCGCTCCCGAACCGGAATTCACTTGACTTACCGGTAAATTATCGAACTTATCTATCCCAATCATCATTGGTTCTGATACTATGGCTGCGGTAGTTACCCCTTTAAGCCCCAATTGATTATTGGAGTTGTTACCCCACACGGCTACTTGGGCGTTACCACACACATAACTGGCAACACTGTTACCCCCTGAAATAAGCAAATTCGCTTGTGCAAAAAGCCCCGTGCTAAATAGTAAAATAGCACCTATGGTGCACATACTTCGTACAATTGATTTCATATTGATTTGTTTATTGGTTTTTAAAGTTTGAAAGTTGGTAAGTTTTTAAGTTAGCAAGTTTGTATGTTAGTAAGTTTTCAAGTTTGGAAAGTTTTTGTTTTTTAGGGTCTTGTGGTATGACGAGATTTTTAGTAAAAAGGTTGCGTGTCGTTATAAAAATATTTTTTCTCAAATTTTTACAAAATGTGAAAGTTACGGAAAATTGTCCAAAAATACGATTTTTTTTGATTGTGAGTAATTTGTTGAAAAAAAAATTGCACAAGTCCTCTAAATCCCCCGAAAGGGAACTTTGGTTCTGTGGTAGTTCTGTTGTCCGGGGTTAGTCCGTTGCTCACGCTCCCCCTTCAGGGGGCTGGGGGTGGTAGGAATGTAAGAATTTAGAAATGAAAGAATAAGAACATTTCTAAAAATCAAATTTTACTATTACGGTGCGCTGCACCTTGCATTCCGTGTCTTAATCATTACTACAGCTATTACGCTGCTATGCAGCTTTTTAGATGCAGCATACCGTAGATAGTTGTACTAAAATAAGTAAGTATCGCATCAGATGCAGCGTGCCGCAATATAATTTTTAGAAGTATCCATAAAAAAGACCGCAACTCCTCTAACTTCTTTAACTCCTCTAACTCCTCTAACTTCTTTAACTCCTCTAACTCCTCTAACTTCTTTAACTCCTCTAACTTCTTTAACTCCTCTAACTTCTTTAACTCCTCTAACTTCTTTAACTCCTCTAACTTCTCTAACTTCTCTAACTTCTCTAACTTCTCTAACTTCTCTAACTTCTCTAACTTCTCTAACTTCTCTAACTCCTTTAACCCCTCTAACTTCTTGTTTGTAAAATATTATGCAGATAACGATTGCTCAATTACAAATTTTACTATTTTTGTGGCAATTATCATAATTATACATAAAACATTAAAAAACGTAATTATTTTATGGCAAATCTTTTCTGTTCTTCAATCGGTAAGAAACTCATAATGAGTATTTCCGGTCTTTTTCTTATTCTGTTTCTGCTTTTTCACATGAGCATGAATGTGGTAGCACTTATTTCTGAAAGTGGCTACAATGCAATATGTGAATTTTTAGGGGCAAATTGGTACGCATTGGCAGCAACCATGGTTTTGGCGGCAGGTGCAGTGTTTCACATGGTGTACGCATTTGTGTTGTTTTTCAACAATCGCAAAGCGCGCGGTAGCGATGCGTATGCTGTTACAGCACGACCTAAACATGTGGAATGGGCTTCGCAGAATATGCTTGTGCTCGGTATTACTATTGGCGCTTTTTTGATTTTGCACTTGTATCATTTTTGGGCAAAAATGCAATTGGTAGAATTGCAACATATGATGGGTATGCACGTGAGTGAAGAAGCAATGGCTTTGGCAACCGACGGTGTACACTGGATACGCCACACGTTCACAAGTCCGATTAATACCATATTATATGTAATAGCATTGGTTGCAATATGGTTTCACTTAACTCACGGTTTTTGGAGTGCTTTGCAAACGTTGGGTTGGAATAATCTCAAATGGATAAAACGCTGGCAAACAGTTTCAAATGTGGTGGCAACTATTATTTGTTTGGGCTTTGCCGCAGTTGTTGTTGTATATTATATTGTATCAATTATGTGAATTTAGGAATGAAAGAAATTAGAAATGTAGGAATGAAAAACTCCTAACTCCTCTAACTTCTTTAACTCCTCTTTAAAAAAACTTTAAATCAGTAAGAATTATGGCATTAGAAAATAGAATTCCCGAAGGACAATTAGCCCAAAAGTGGCAAAATTATAAAAACCATCAAAAATTAGTAAATCCGGCTAACAAACGTAAATTAGACGTTATAGTGGTTGGCTCCGGATTGGCAGGTGGCGCAGCAGCAGCATCGCTTGGCGAACTTGGGTTCAATGTAAAATGTTTTGCGTATCAAGATAGTCCGCGCCGTGCGCATTCAATTGCAGCACAAGGCGGTATTAATGCGGCAAAAAATTATCAAAACGATGGCGACAGTGTATTTCGCCTGTTTTACGACACAGTAAAAGGTGGCGACTATCGCGCTCGTGAGGCAAACGTGTATCGCCTTGCCGAAGTGAGTAACAGTATTATAGACCAATGTGTGGCACAAGGAGTGCCTTTCGCTCGCGATTACGGAGGGCTTTTGGATAACCGTTCGTTTGGCGGTGCGCAAGTTTCACGCACGTTTTATGCAAAAGGTCAAACAGGACAACAATTATTGTTGGGAGCATATTCGGCTTTGAGCCGTCAAATAGGGAAAGGCACAGTAAAAATGTTCACTCGTACCGAAATGATGGACATTGTGGTAATTGACGGAAAATGTCGCGGTATAGTGTCGCGTAACTTGGTAACAGGTGAAATTGAAGCACATTTTGGTCACGCAGTGGTAATTGCTACCGGTGGTTACGGAAATGTATATTTTCTTTCAACCAATGCAATGGGATCGAATGGTAGCGCAGCGTGGAAAGCCTATAAAAAAGGTGCATACTTTGCAAATCCTTGCTATGTGCAAATTCACCCTACTTGTATTCCTGTTCACGGTGAATTCCAATCAAAATTGACTTTGATGTCGGAAAGTTTGCGTAACGACGGACGAATTTGGGCTCCGAAACGCAAAGAAGATGCCGAAGCAATTCGTGCAGGAAAATTAAAACCCGAAAATATTGCCGATGAAGATCGTGATTTCTATTTGGAACGTCGTTATCCAGCGTTTGGTAACTTGGTGCCTCGCGACGTAGCTTCACGTGCTGCAAAAGAACGATGCGATGCCGGTTACGGTGTAGAATCCGGTGAAGCGGTTTATTTGGATTTTAAATATGCAATCGAACGTCTTGGTCGCGATGTGGTTGAGGCTCGTTACGGTAACTTATTCCAAATGTATGAAAAAATTACCGACCAAAATCCATACGAAACACCAATGATGATTTACCCTGCAATTCACTACACTATGGGTGGTATTTGGGTCGATTATGAATTGCAAACAACCATTCCGGGATTATTTGCCGCAGGCGAAGCGAATTTCTCCGATCACGGTGCTAACCGTTTGGGAGCTTCGGCATTGATGCAAGGTTTGGCTGACGGGTATTTTGTGTTGCCTTACACATTGCAAAATTATTTGGCAGGAGAACTTCACACGCCTCGTATGAATGTTGCCGAAGGCGAATTTGCAAAAGTTGTGGGTGATGTAAATGCACATGTTGCCAAATTGATGAATGTAAAAGGGAAAAAATCGGTAGACTATTTCCACAAAAAACTTGGAAAAGTAATGTGGGAAAAAGTTGGTATGGCTCGTAACGAAGCCGGTTTGAAAGAAGCAATAGAAGAAATTGTAGCTATTCGCAAAGAATTTTGGGCAGACGTGCGCATACCGGGTTCGGCAAACGAAATGAATACAGAGCTTGAGAAAGCAAATCGTGTGGCAGACTTCCTTGAACTTGGCGAACTTATGGCTCGCGATGCATTGATTCGCGAAGAATCGTGCGGAGGACACTTCCGTGAAGAACACCAAACCGAAGAAGGCGAGGCAAAACGCGATGATGCGAACTTTGCTTACGTAGGTGCATGGGAATACAAAGGCGAAAACGCAGAGCCGGAACTTCACAAAGAGCCTCTTGTATTTGAAGAGTGTAAATTAGTTCAAAGAAATTATAAATAAATTTAGTGCAAACTTCCGTTACGGAATTTAAAAATATAAAGTTATGAGCGAAAAACAAAGTTTGAATTTGACACTCAAAGTGTGGCGTCAAAAAAGCCCAAAAGATAAAGGACAGTTTGAAACCTACAGCGTTAGCAATATTTCTCCCGATAGTTCATTCTTGGAAATGATGGACGTGCTGAACGAACAATTAATTACCGAAGGCAAAGAACCGGTGGCATTTGACCACGACTGTCGCGAAGGAATTTGCGGTATGTGTAGTCTTTACATCAACGGTCATGCTCACGGACCCGATGAAGATGTTACAACTTGCCAATTGCACATGCGTAAATTCAAAACCGGCGATACCATTACAATAGAACCGTGGCGTTCTGCCGGATTTCCGGTAATCAAAGATTTGATTGTAGACCGTAGAGCATTTGATAAAATTATGGCTGTTGGCGGTTTTGTGTCGGTAAACACCGGTGGTGTGCCCGATGGTAACGCAATTCCAATTTCCAAAGCAGCTGCCGACGAGGCTATGGATGCTGCGTCGTGCATTGGTTGCGGAGCTTGTGTGGCAAGCTGTAAAAACGGTTCGGCTATGTTGTTTGTTTCGGCAAAAGTTTCGCAACTTGCCTTGTTGCCACAAGGACGTATAGAAGCTGCACGCCGTGCCAAAAATATGGTTGCCAAAATGGACGAACTTGGTTTTGGTAACTGTACCAATACTGCCGCTTGCGAAGCACAATGTCCTAAAAATGTTTCGATTGCAAATATTGCTCGCTTGAATCGCGAGTTTCTTTGCGCCAAATTGAAAGATTAATATAATTGATAAATCGGCTAATTGACTAATTGGCTAATTGAAAAAAGAGTGGTTCTTTGTTGAGCTGCTCTTTTTTTATTGAAGGGTAATTTTGCAATCGGAAAAAAATGTACTTTTGTTGAAAGTAAAAAAATGCATCACAAAACAAACACATATTATCTTAATCTACTACGAAGCCATAAAGACGAATTACGGGATAAATACGGCGTTTCTCGGATTGGTATTTTTGGTTCGGTTGCTCGTGAAATGCACCATTCCGAAAGCGATATAGATATTTGTATTGAAATGCCCACGCCCGACATGATGGCTTTTGTGGGTGTTTATTCCGAATTAGAACATTTATTGGGAACGAAAGTTGATATTGTGAGAATGAGTAAGTATACTAATCCGATTTTAAAGAAACGAATAGAAAGAGAAGCTATTTATGTGTGATAAAGAGTTGATATTAGATATTTTAGAGAATATAGAGTGTTCGTTGCAGGAAATTACTGAATGGATGAAAGATATAAAAACCATTGATGATTTTGTGTGTACTCAACACGGAACGCTTTTGCGTAATGGTGTTTGTATGAAAATTTTGGCAATAGGTGAGGAATTAAAAAGTATAGATAAGCGAACTAAAAAACAATTGTTAAAAAAATATCCCGTCGTTGATTGGACAAAAGTTATGGGAATGAGGGATATTATTGCACATCATTATTTTGAAGTCGATGCGGAGATTGTTTTTAACGCAGCTGTAATGTATGTTCCTCAAATGAGTACTTGCATAAAACAAATTAAAAAAGACGTTTCAACGAAACTTTAAATACTGTGGAGGTGCGCAATGATGAATAAGAATCAATTATCGGCATTGTTGGGCGTTTGTATAGTTCCGCAGGTTGTTTCCGAAATTAAAGGATTGTACGACAATAATGAAGAAACAGCCATTAAAGAATTGTATAAATCCGAGTTGTTTGAAAAATTGCAAGATCCGGCTACCGGATTGTGGCATTTGAGTGCCAAAACGCTGGCGCAAATATATGTAACCACCCCATTAGAATTTCCGGAGGAACAGTCGTGAGCAAAGAAAACGCATTTTTGGCTTTTGTTGTGGAATATTATCGCAACCAAAAAAACTTATCGGGAAAAGAAGTGATTGCTTTTTTCGATGAACATAGTATTTGGGACTTGGCAAAAAAATCGTACTTTGTGTGGCATATAGAATCGCCTGAAAATTTTGT
>JAISIO010000188.1 GCA_031262005.1 Bacteroidales bacterium | reverse complement strand
AGTAACCAAAGTTTCCGAAGATACCGGCGACTTTCACAGTGCAGTAGTAAATACGTCCAAATTCGACGATATTACCAAATCCATAACAGGGATTTTTCGGAATTAGGGGGATTGTGGGGTGCAGTTTTAACCCTCAGTTTTGAAATACGCTATTACCCGCTCCAACCCTTCATCCAATCCTATCTTCGGTTGCCAATGCAATATTTCTTTGGCGAGCGAAATATTTGGTTGGCGTTGTTGCGGGTCGTCTTGAAGGGCGAAAAAAATACTTATCTACGGCATGAAGTATCACTATATTTTCAATTCATATTCATCTTTTAGTTGTTTCCACTTCTTTTCAACATCTATTGCAACGAGCATAGATTCTTCGTTTGCGACTTGTTGGCTTTCCTGTTTTGCAAACGAAAGGAAATTGAAACTGCCCGAAATGTAATAATCATTGTCTTTAATTACGAGTTTTCGGTGTGTCCCTGTTAAACGAGAATTGATTTTACCAAAATGACTTGGCAAATCAAGCAAAGTAAAATAATCTTTATATTTATCTTGCAATTCTGATACTCGTTTCAATGTATTATAGTCGTGTTCTGCATCTTCGCTAATTCCATAAAGGATTATCAACTGCTTTTTATCTTTCAAAATCTTTTCAAAATACGGCAAATATTCCATTGTTGCACGCTTTATCCAAGGGCTTTCTATTAAAATTCTCTCCTTCACGGTTTGCAATGCTTCTATGAATCTTTGTTTTGTTTCCCAAATAGTTAGATTTTCAAATTGAACATTTTCGGATGTGATTTTTTGCGTTTCAATCGGTTTTGTCTCTATTATTTCGGGTAATTCTTCTTCTTTTCTCTCTGAATCGGAAAGTGTATAAATAAAATGCTGATATTCAGAATTAAACTTTTTTGTTAATTCCTTATTTAATTTGAGAGAATCATAATTTCTTACTTCCAATTTCGGTTCTTGACTATTGTTCTTTTCCGGAATATACTCTATCAGCCAATAATTACACCATTCTTCGTAATCTTTTTTGATTTCTTCGGAATTATAACTTATTAAATACGATTTGCCTTGTTGTTCTTTTTTATAAATATCCGCTAACGCTTGATATTTATTTTCCAATAAATCAGAACTTTTAGCAGGCAACCTTATTTCCGAAAGCAAGTATTTCGGGAGTTTATTTCGTTTCGTCGGATTTTCTTGTGCCGACATTATTTTGTTTGAAATTCCGTCAATCAAAAATTCAAATTCTTCCTCTTCCTCAACTCGCAAAATAGTGTTATCTTTTATAAACTGTTCGCCGCTTTCAGTTACAATCCATTTTTCGGAAACCAAATCAACATAGCCTTTTTCTCGCAATGCAAACAATTCACGTAAAACAAATTCATCTGTTTCACTCAATCCCAAGAATAAAAATAAATCAGCTTGCGTTTGGAAACCTATTTGGATTGCTCGTAACAAAACATTATACACGCTTACCAAAGATTGGTCGGGTTGTTTGTTTGCCAAAATATCAATTTTGATTTTACGCACAGGATAACTGAATGGGATTAACTCATTCATTCGATAACCGGTTGGGGCTTCTTTGCTTAATTTTTTATATACTTCATTTTCAGTCATATTTATTCTTCTTTTAATTTTAAAAATTTGGTGTCTTTATCTTGCACTATTATCTCGAAAACATTCATTTTTTTGTAAAAATCATTGAACCGTCCACCATAAACCAATGGATTAAATCCTTTTATTGCATTGCGAAGTGCTTGGTAGTAGTCTTTTGTATTAACCAATCCATTTTCATCTTTTTCGCAAGTATGAAATACCGATACTGCTTTTTCGATAGGGATAGGTAGAACCCGCTTAGGTTTTATGTGGGTAGGTTTTTCAAAATCAAAAGTAGGAATAAGATAAATCTTGCCATCATCTGAATTTTCAATATTAAATCCGTAATCAACACATAAATCCTTAAAATTTGAATAACCGTAATTCTTTAAGGTGAAATGTTTTACTTCTTGAACTAATGCGTTAAAAAAGGTGTTTAATTCTATTTTTTGTATTTCCGGATTCCACGATTTAGTAGCAGCTTTTTTTATCTTCTCAAGTTCCATGATTGTATTATCTACATCTCTATATTCAATTTGGTAGTCAAATTTTGGAATTATATATACCGTACCATTATCGCTTGTCTCAATGTCAAAAACATCGGATAAAGACAAGCAAAAATCTTTAAACTTCTCAAAACCCAAAATATGATAATCGAAATCCTGTATTTCTTTTCTTAAAGTATTGTTTAGAGAAGACAATTCAAATTTCTTTGTTATAGGATTATAGGTATTGATAATTGCTGTTTTCAATTTTTCTATATCAATACTTCCTTTGGGTATTTCTGCACTTGTTTCTTCTTTGCTTTGTTGGGCTTTCTTCTTTGAGAAGCTATCAAAGTCTATTTTTCCAACGATTTTAACTCCGTCTAATTTTTCAACTTTCGTTTCGATAAAAGCCACCTCTTTTTCCTCTATTGTTTCTTCTAACTCATTATGTGCAACATTATTTTTGAAAAAAAACAGTTCGTTGATTTGTTCTGCTTTAATAATCCATTCAGGTTTGATTTTTTCGAGATACCGTTGTAATGCTACCTTTTCGCCACTGCGAGTTTTTGCATTGACAATACTGCTATAATCGCCAACTATAATCAATAATCTTTTTTGGCGTGAAAGTGCCACATTGATACGATTGGGCGTTTCTAAGAATCCCAAATTCAGACCTGTACCACTTTTCACCAAATCCATAATTACAATATCTCGTTCCAATCCTTGAAATCTATCTACAACCGAAACGGTAAGTTTTTCTTCGGGTTTATCTTTGCCCCATTTGCGAATATTTTTTAATTCCTTGCCTTTTATTTTATTTTTCAATTTGCGATATTGTGCTGTATATCCCGTAATTACACCAAAAGAATATTCTTTAACTTTATCGTATTTGTTTAGCAATTCCAAAATTTCAGGAATTAGTCTTGCACTTTCCTTGTTGTAAGAAGATTTGTTATCCACTTCATTCTTATAATGGCTTCCTAAATCAACAAAAATAATGGAACTGTTTATTGACAAAGGTAAATTATGTTCTTTGTCAGTTTCTCTTTTAATCGGTTTGATTTCTTCATCGCCTTCAGGTTCGTAAAAACATTGCGAAGTGAGCAAAACCTGTTCCTTTGAGGAACGACGGCATTCATCAAGTTGAGCTTTATAATCTTCGTCAATTTTCGTAATTACCTGCTCAAATAAACTTGGGCGATTGAAGTAATCTTCAAAACTTTCTTCTAAAGCGTCAGCCTCTTTTTTATATTTTTCTCGCAACCACGATTCTACCTCTTTTGTACTTGTCAGCATCGGGCGAAGTTGTCGGTGGTCGCCAACAAACACCAAGTTTTTACCTAAAACAATAGGCACAAGTGCTTCTGCAATTGTAGCCTTGCCCGATTCGTCCATTATTACATAATCAAACTCAAAATTATATTTACTGTATTTTTTTGCGGCTATATGATTGCAGGTTGCCCCGATAACGCGAATGCTATCGATAAGTTTTTGATTGATTGCGCTTTTCTCGTCTAATGCGGTAATAGTAGTAATCCAATCTCTGTGTAACTCTTGCAATTCGACAAAAACTTGTTCGCCGAATAAACTTTTGTACTGTTCCTGTTTTGTTTTAAAATTCTTTTCGGCGGTTTCTCTAACTTGCTTTTTCCAGCCACTTAACTTTCTATCCATAGTGTGCTCGCGTATGCTTGGCACTTTGGGGGCAGTAATTCCACTCAAACGCAAAATAGAAATATTGTTTTTTAAAAGATTTTCCAACACTTGGTCAACCGCATTATTGGTTTGCGAAGTGATAAGAATTTTGGCTTCGGGTTTCTGTGCAAGAATTTGAAACACAATTTCGGTAATTACCGTTGTTTTTCCTGTTCCCGGAGGTCCCTGAATAATTGAAAATGGCGATTTTGTCAGTGAGTTTCTAATGGCTTTATTTTGATTGTCAGAATAAACCAAAGGTTGATTATCCTTATCTTTTTGCCAAACTCTTTCCAAAGGCGAATAGTCAGAGCTTGATATTGGCAGGTCATCGGGTTTGAATAAATGGTAAATCAAATCAGGATTCTGTACTTCGTTTTTCTCTACTTTGCGGATTGCATCAAGTTGCCTGTTCTTTTCTTCTTCCTTTTTCGCCGTATTTTCAAATAAAAAGCCCGATTGCGGAATCTTGTCTTTCCTTAAATGTTCACAATCTTTAATTTTTAGAGCGTATTTTCGTTCCGACACATCAAGTTTATCGTCTTCTTTTTTCTGCACCCAATCATACGGCTTACCTGCAAACTCTATCACTTCTTTGTTTTGTTTTCTGTCTGCATTAGCAGATACTACATACTCGAAGCCATCGGAATTAACATCATTCCCTTCTTCAATATGTTTTAATACAACACCTTGGCTACTGTATTTCTCATTGGGCTTGATATTAAACACTATCTCATTACCATTGACTTTATAACTGTCATATTGAAGCCGTAACGAATGTTTTGCAATAACTTCTTTCTCTTTTTCAAGCAATTCCCGATAAAAAGATAATTCTTCTTTTACTGCTTTCCGATTTTCGCGTAGCGAATGTTTTGATTGATTTTGCACAAACCATTTTTGAAAAATTTGTGCAGGATCAGCATTGTCACTTGTTTGATAATTTTCTGTAAAAACATAATTGTAAGGCAAAGGTTTTGAATCTCGCTTTTTTGCCGTTTTAATATTATTTTCTAATGTATCAAACAATTGAATATTATTAATCAACAGCTTCCGTTCTGATTTTATCCAAATTGAACTTTCACAAAAATATTTACCAATAATGATATTCATAAAATAATCATCTTTCTCGCTTGGTCGAACATCAAAAAGCGGCTTTGTATTGTTGATTTCTTCCCAAAAATCTGTTGGAACACTACAATTTCTTTGATTAAAAGAAATCTGAAAATACGATTGCTCAAATGAATTTAGAAAATCTTTCAAAAAATCAATTACCTGTTGCCAATTTGGGCGGTCATTCGGATTTTCCGCAAGTAAATGCTGTAAGTTTTTATTTTGCTCTTCGGATATAATTTCTTGCCTTTCATGAAAAAACCAGCCAAGAATTTTCCCAAACGAATATATATCTGATTGATAAGGAAAACCTTTTGAAACAAGGCGATTAAGTTTCTCCGGAGCAGCAAACTCTTTTGCAAAAATTTCAAGGTCTTTTTCTTGTGAAAGCGTTCTGGTAATATCGGAAAGTCCAAAATCAATCAAAAAGAATTCTCCGTTATTATCGACCAAAATATTGGCAGGTTGTATATCACCATGATTGATTTTGAATTTTTGGTGTAACTCATTCAAACATCCGGCAAGTTCAATTAGTCCGCTAATAAATGACTGACTTTTAAGTCTTGTAAACGAATTTTCTAAAGTATCAATATTGTTTAAAAACTTAAATACTATCGCAAAAGTTTGTTGTTCTTCGTCATAACCATATTCGATTATTTCAGGTAAAGCAGCATGACGAGCTTTTTGCAAGTGCCGAAGTTTGTCTGCCAAAATCTTTGCTTTTGTACTTGATTTTTCTATGCCCAAAATCCATTTAATCCAAAAGATTTCGCCATTTTCATCTTGCGCTTCGCAAGTTTGAGAATATCCTCGTTTACTGATATTTTCATTGCTGTATTGATATTTGTTGAAAAGCATAATTTTACCTTTATTACTTGAATCTGCGTTTTAATTATTCGTTATAATATTTTGTTTCAATCCCCTGTGATTAACCCATTCGCTTCATTATTTCATTACTCACGCTCTGCGTTCTTCGCGCATCTTAGCCTCTCTGCGTGAAATATCAGAAGCGGTCATTAGTTATTTCCGAATATGCTTTTTCACCACCACCGTATAATTCAAAATAGCCAAAGCAGGAATTTTATGTTGGTCGCCAAGTAAGCCGTGTGCCAAATGCGGAGGTACAATCAAGCGAGCAC
>JAISIO010000086.1 GCA_031262005.1 Bacteroidales bacterium | reverse complement strand
TATCATCAAATGATGCAGATACTATAACATCTATAATTCATCGGATATTTTAATGCTAATTTTATATGATAATCCGTAATGCTTCCTATGAACTTGTTTTTAGGTATTTTGCTTTGTGTAGTCCTTTGTCTGTCTGTTCGTATTGTTAATTTGTTGCAGCAAAGGAAAAACAACCATACTTGTGGCGCAATACCTTAAAAAGGGTATATTTTTTTGGGGGGGGACTCCTTCTTAGGATCTCCCTACGTTGCCGGTAAAAGCAAATTTATAAATCGTTTTAACGGTTTTTCCTATAGCCCACAGTTTAAACCGTGGGCTATGGGTTTCAAGTGTGGATACACAACGTATATTCGCTATCAAACGAAAAATTGTTCACTGTTCATTGTTCATTGTTCATTAAATTCATATTTTTGCAGGGGTTCACTGAATATCTCTTAATTATGAAGTTCTTAAAAACACCATATAGTGTCATTGTAATGCTTTTGATCATGCTTGTTTCCTGTGCTTCGCAGCAGAAACTTGTTCGCAAAGCCGAAGCGGTTTACGAAGCAGGCGAATACGCCAAAGCAGTAGAATTATTTGAAAAAGTGCTCGAAGGCGAAAAATCGAAATCGTTGCAAGCTACGTACAATTTTATGATTGCCGAAAGTTATCGCCATTTGAACAATACGCGTAAAGCCGAAGCAGCTTATCGTAAGGCTATTCGACTAAAAACCAGAGAAAAGGAAGCTTATTATTGGGCTGGCTATATGGCGTTGAAAAACGAAAAATATAAAGAGGCTACCGCAGCATTCAAGGCATTTCAAAAGGCTATTCCCAAAGATGTTCGCGGAAAAATTGGCTTGGAATCGGTAGCGGCGGCGCAGGAATGGAAAGAAAAACCAACGCGCTATATTGTTGAAAATGTGAAAAATATCAATTCTCACGAACATGATTTTTGTCCGGCATATATGTCTGAAGATTTTTTGTCGATTTATTTTACTTCGTCGCGCACGGAAGAAGATATGAAACAAAGTGTCAATCAAGTTTCGGGAATGTACACCACACGGTTATATGAATCGCGGATTGACCGCAAAAAAGGCGTGTGGAATAAACCGGTAATGCTTCTGGATACAACGCTTAACACCGAATTTGATAACGGTGCTCTTGCCGCATCGCCCGACGGAACAACAGTATATTACACAATTTGTAAAATGGAACAAGGGAAAAATATAGGTTGTCAAATTTACACAAGCCTTTTACGCGGTGGTGTGTGGACAAGTCCGCAACGTGTTGATATTGTCGCCGATAGCATTTCTGTAGGGCATCCGTCAATTTCAGCCGATGGTTTGGAATTATATTTTGCATCGCGCATGAAAGGTGGAATAGGAGGGAGCGATATTTGGAAAGTACAGCGAATTTCGGAATCGGCACCGTGGGGATCCCCGGTGAATTTAGGACCGGAAATAAATACCGAAAGTGACGAAGATTTTCCCTATATTCGTGAAGATGGCGTGTTGTTTTTCTCCTCCAACGGTAGAGTCGGCATGGGCGGTTTTGATATTTTTAGGGCAGCAAAAGACGATTTGGGGAAAATAACAGTGATAAATATGCAAAGTCCGATTAATTCTTCGGGCGACGATTTTGCAATTATTTTTCAAGGAAGTACGGAAAAGGGGTTGTTTACTTCTAATCGCAAAGGTGGACGTGGTGAAGACGATATTTACTCATTTGAATTGCCCGAACTGCAAATTGCCGTAACTGGGAAATTGCGTGATATGAGCACTAAAAAGCCAATAGCCGATGCAGAAATTCTCCTTATTGGTAGCGACGGTTCACGCCAATCTACGCGCACAAAAGCCGAGGGCGAGTATTCGTTTAAACTCAATCAATATGTGGATTACATCATATTGGGGGCTTATCCGGGATTTTTACGAAAAAAAATGAGGGTATCAACCCGTGATGTGTTTGATAACAAAACCTTTGATGTTGATATTGACCTTATTACCATGGCAAAACCGGTTGAGGTTCCGAATATTTTCTACGAATCGGGCAAATGGAACTTGAACGAAGAAAGTAAAAAAGCTACCGAAGGATTGGGAAAATTGCTTGACGATAATCCTAATATTACAATAGAAATAGGTGCTCACACCGATATGGTGGGCGACCCTGATGCTAATATGAATCTTTCAAAACGCAGAGCGCAATCGGTGGTGGATTATTTGCTGCAACAAGGCTACGATGCCGAACGAATTGTGGCACGAGGATTTGGTTCAACTCGTCCGGTAGTGGTTACCGAAGAAATTGCTCGTGAAATACCGGAATTTACCGTAGGTACTGAATTGTCTCCCGATTATATTATTCAATTGCCGAGAGATTTACAAGAGAAAGCAAATCAAATAAATCGCCGCACGGAATTGAAAATTTTGAGCAGCAATTATATTCCCAAACCGGAGTTTTTTGAAAAAAAGAAGAATAAAAAATAGATGTAAAGGGTTGGAGTATGTTGTGAGAAACCAACTTAAAATATGCTCGTGATTATTTTTTCAATTATTTCGTCAAGATATGGTTGTCGTACTTTTCCTAATTTTCGGATTACCCCTCTCTCTTTTTCATAATACATCACCTGACATTTAACATAACTCTCCTTTGTGAATTTATTCGTGGTCATTTCGTCTGTAAGACGGTATGAATATTCGGGAAAGTGTATTTTTGACGAAACAAGTACAATATAGTAAAAATTTTCCTTTTCGTTTAATTCTTCATTCGATACAATAATTGCAGGGTGTACCTTATATTTATAATCGGGTAGCATAAAATAGACCTCGATAATATCGCCTTGTTGATATTTCATATTCTATACGTATTTAGCAATGGTTTGGGCTGCTTGTAATTTTGAATTAAAAATAAATATTTCCTCTTCGGTATATTTATTTCCCCGTCTTTTGCCAAACATTTTTTGATAGGCTTTCAGAACTTTATCTTTTTCGGAGATAGTTTCTGTTGGTGGCTCAAGAATTTTTGCCCCTGCTTGTATAATTTCGTCAATCAAAGCGTTTAACTGTGAATTTCGGGCGTCGTATTGTATTGTCAGTGTTGTCATAATTGTAGCATTTAATTGCAAATGTACGGCTTTTCATTTGCAAAAAAAATCTGTAATCAAAAAATTTTATCGTATTTTTGCGCATATCAAAATTCAACACGTATGACAACAATAGACCAAGTAAATGCTTTGGTGGAGCGAAAACATGCGTTGAGGAGGCATCTTTGACGTAGATGCCAAATTAATGCGAATTGAAGAAGAACAGCAAAAAACACAAGACCCTGCGTTTTGGGACAACCCGAAAGAAGCGGAAAAACAGTTGAAAAAAATCACATCAATCAAAAAATGGACTGATGCGTTTGCCGAAGTTTCACAATTAGTTGATGATGTGGAATTGATAGCCGATTTTTACAAAGACGGCGAAGCTACCGCCGAAGAACTTGACGAACATTATAATGCGGCGTTGCAAAAAATTGAAACTTTGGAGTTCAAAAATATGCTCCAAAAGGAAGAAGATCAATTTGGGGCAATTCTCAAAATTAACTGTGGCGCAGGCGGCACCGAAAGTCAAGATTGGGCTTCGATGTTGCTGCGTATGTATATGCGTTGGGGCGAAGAAAATGGCTATCAGGTAAAAGAAATTGATATACAAGACGGCGATGTTGCCGGAATTTCGGCAGCAACCATTGAATTCGTGGGCGACTATGCCTACGGATATTTGAAAGGCGAAAGCGGTGTACATCGTTTGGTGCGCATTTCGCCCTTCGATTCGGGAGCACGCCGCCACACTTCGTTTGCCAGCGTTGATGTGGCACCTATGATTGACGACAGTATCGAAATCATTATCAACCCAGCCGATTTGGAATGGGATACCTACCGTTCGAGTGGTGCAGGCGGGCAAAATGTGAACAAAGTAGAAACTGCCGTGCGTTTGCGCCACAAACCCTCGGGTATTGTTATTGAAAACTCCGAGACTCGTTCGCAATTGCAAAACCGTGAAAAAGCAATGGCGCTTTTGAAATCGCAGTTATATGAATTGGAATTGCGCAAACGCGAGGAAGAACAAGCGGCTCGCAATGGCGAAAAAATGAAAATTGAATGGGGTTCGCAAATACGAAACTATGTGTTGCACCCCTATAAATTGGTAAAAGACGTGCGCACCGGTTACGAAACTTCGAACACGCAAGCGGTGCTTGATGGTGATTTGAATGAATTTATAAAAGAATGGCTGATGCTTTTTGTGCGGAAGCAGGCCGAGGAGTAAATAGAAATCTTCTAAAAATGTCGTTTCGGCTCCACTCGACGACCGACCGGCGGTGGCTGAGCTGGGGCGAAGCCATATTTTTAGGAAAGTCCTAAATTAATCAATTTTAGTGCGGTTTTCCTAAAATTTTTTCTATTTTTCTTTTCTGCATTAAAAAAATTCATACTTTTGCCCCACCACTAACATACCAATTGTATGATTTTCTCAACAGGAAAAGATACTGATTTTGCGAATACATTTGCTGCCAAAAATTTGGCTGGCTCGGTATTTTGTGTAAACACACACACACACACACACACACCTGCGCAACCGCTCGTAGTTTAACACAAAATACTGTAAGAACCAATATACCCCTGTCTTTTTTCTTGGAAAAGGGCAGGGGATTTTTGTGTTACCACGTCTCCACACCGCACTACGCAACCGCAAGGGAGATGCTATTTCTATAGAACAAGTAACTAATTTTGATTTTTCTTTTTTTATAAACATCTTAATACCAAAACAATGAACAAACAATTACAACAGACAGCAATTTTTTTAGTTTTTATTTTTGTGACAGCTTCCACATTTGCACAAACCGGGTGGCTGTACAATGGTAGCAATGCCGTAACGCTTGACCCGACAACGGCACGTGTCGGAGTAGGCATTACCCCTTCGGAGCGTTTTCACATCAACGGCGGAGCACTGAAAATAGGGAATACAACCACTGCCACCGATAGAGCCGTCAATATGATAAAAATTGGCGACAACAGCTATATTCAAATAGGAGAATGGGAACTTGATGATATGCTTTCTTTTAAGGCTAGTCGCTATAATTTTACCAATGGTAATGTTGGTATAGGACTGACTAACGGAGCTATGCCAAGCCAAAAATTACACGTTGTGGGTAATGCTTATTTTTCTGGTAAGGTCGGAATAGGAACAACAGCACCATCTCGGAATTTGGAAGTAGTGGGAGAAGTGGTTATAACTAATAATTCTGAGGCAGAATGGACAATGCCGCTGTGGATAAAAATAAATCAAAATACGGACAAACCAATTGTAATAACTAACACTACTACAAATACAGACGTATTCAGAATAAACGGTAACGGTACTGTAGGCGCAAAAAAAATATACGCCGAAGCATTTGACGTGGTTCCAACTGCCGTAGGTATTTATTGGTTCGACCATGTGTTTGCCTCCAATTATAAACTTCGACCACTTTCAGACGTAGAACAATTCATAAAAACAAACAGTCATTTACCCGAAATACCTTCGGCAGTCGAGGTAAACGAAAATGGTTTCAGTCTTGTGGATATGCAAGCAAAATTACTAATGAAAATAGAGGAATTGACTTTGTATATGATTGATCAACAAAAAGCAATTGAAGCATTACAAGCGAAAAATGCAGAATTGGAGCAGTTGATACAACAATAGTGTCCACAGATTCTACAGATTTACACAGATTACAAAAATTTATACAGATAATACTATGAAAAAATATTGGTATATACTCACTATGCTGTTATGCGCAGTATCTTACAATGCTATTTCACAAATTTCCTTTACGTATGATGCGGACGGAAATATGTCTTCTCGCACCGTGGTAATGCTCAAAAGTGCTGACTTTTATACTCTTGAAGAAAATGTTGAGGGAGAAGAAATAGTGCCTGAAATAGTATCGGC
>JAISIO010000073.1 GCA_031262005.1 Bacteroidales bacterium | reverse complement strand
GGATTACTACCATCGAAATGGACACCCAAAGGAAGAATTACGGTACAAGATGATATTAAAGGAAAGATTGGAGTGCCACAAGTAAGCGTACATGGGCGTTGGAGCATTCATACCGAAACCTGTCTTACCGATGCTAACGGAAATTTTACTTTGCCCCAATTTCGTTACGAAGTAAATTACTCAATAAAATGGGAACGACGAGATTTTGATATACGGGAAGGTAATTGGGGGCAGGCATGGTATAATGGACCAAAACAAAAAGGAGATTGGAATCTGCATATTACCAAAGGCGGTATGTCGTGGGTGTATGCACATATACACAGAGGCGCATGGACATACTATTATAACAATACTTTCGGAATTAAATCACCGCCAACAGACGGAAAAATCTTAAAACAACGTATTCATATTGGAGTAATGGATAAGTCGGGACGTGCTCATTATTTTGATTTTAACAAATTCTGGCTAAGCCCTCAAATTAAAATGTTTGCAAAAAAAGATGATGGAAATTGGCGAAAAAGTGAAGACATCTTTGGTACAACAGTTCATGAACTTGCCCATGCTTCGCACTGGGAAATAGGGTATACTTATGGACAATACTTGGTAGATTTGATTTTTTCAGAACCTTTTTTGCCTGAGAGTTGGGCGCAAGGAGTTGAAACTGTTATTGCCACAAATATCTACGGTCAAGAATGGAGTTGGAAATGGAATCAACAAAGAGACAAACTTAGCGAAATTACACAAGGGTATACACCTATTGTATGGGATCTAATAGATAATAAAAATCAGCGATATTTAGAAGATGATGCTGCTTATCCTATTGATAAAGTGAGTGGGTATACGTTAGCTCAATTAGAAAAAGCATTGTATGGCGTCAAAACATGGAATGGGTGGCGCGATGCTATACGAAATATGTACAACAATCCAACCGAGGATTATTTAAATGAACTTTTTGCAAACTACAAAAAATAAATACAATGAAAGTTATATCTTTTATAATTACCACGCTTATTGTAATGAGTAGTTGCGGAGAATGCAATTATAATGTGTACTCTGTTGAGAACAAAACAGATAAGACAATACGTATTGAGGGCTATGCAGTACAACTATTTGAAACAGGAAATTTTGATTCCATGCAAGAAGAAACTATTGAAATTTACCCATACTCTACATATTCTATAAACAAAGAAACTGGCGAATGTGATAGTGAGAGAGGGATTTTTGCTATTAGTTATATTGACTCTGTAAACATTTATTTCAATAATGAACGAGTAGACCAATTTGCCTGTTTTCGTAATAGTGAAATGCCACTTTGTAGAGAGAAAAAGAATCTTTTAAATATGGAGTTTTTTAGTCAAGCAACTACAGGAAAAAAGAAACCTCAATTTATTTATACGTACACAATTACCAATAAGGATTATGAAAATGCCGAAGTAATCAATAAAACAATTCAATAACTAATAAATTGGACGTTTTAATCTCTCAAATCAATACCACAATCAATCATTTCAAGAAAGAATTAGTCTATGATTTTAGGCTAATTCTTTTTTATGAATTACCCCTAAATCCCCTAATGCGTCGGCTTCGCTCAGCAACCGAGGGGGACTTTTGCTCAGTGGTAATTCTGTTGTTCCGGGTTATTCCGTTTCTTAAGCCCCCCCTTCGGGGGTGTGGGGACTTAGGGCTATTGCCCTCGTTCAGCCGTGTGCACACCTTTTATTGCACGAATTTTGTCAAGAATTTTGGTCAAATGTTCTTTGTCGTTAATCGAAAGCGATAGATAACCCTCGAATTGTCCGTCGCGCGAATTGATAGATATGTTGCGGATTGCAATATCTTTTTCGCGCCCCAAAAGTTGAGTTACGTTATTGATTATTCCCAAGTCATCGTTGCCTATTATGCGTATTCCAGCGGTGAATGAAGTGCTGTTTTTTGAACTCGTCCACTGGGTTTTAATAATACGGTATGGATATTTTTCGAGCATGTTCATGGCATTCGGACAGTTCAATCGATGGATTTTGATGCCGCCGCCTGCCGTTACAAAGCCAAATATTTCGTCGCCTTTTATAGGGTTGCAACAGGGTGCGAATTTGTAATCCACGTTGTTCACATTGTTGTCAATTACAAGCAAATCGCTGCTGTCGATGTCTAATTTTTTGTGAAGCGTATTTTTAAATTCTTCGGGATTGATGGCGGTAACTTTTTTGTCGGCATCGGTTTTTGGTGCATCAATAAATAATTCTTTGAGGCACGAAAAATCAATTTTATTGTTCAATGCCGCCAAATACAAATCGTTGGTGTTTTTCAGTCCAAGATGTTTCAATAACTTAACCACCAAGTCATCACTGAATTTTAGTTTTGCTTGTGTAAATTTACGCAGCACAATTTCTTTGCCTTGCTCCACGTGTTTAAATTCGGCATCGGTCAAGAATTTTTTGATATGACTGCGCGCTTTGCTCGTTTGCACAAACGAAAGCCAATCTCGTTTAGGCGTTTGCGTTTTTGAAGTCAGAACTTCCACTTTATCGCCGTTTTCAAGTCGGTGTTTTATGGGTACAACCTTACCGTTCACCTTGCCGCCAACGCAGGTATTTCCTATATTCCCATGAATGTCGTAAGCAAAATCGAGCACGGTGGCGTTTGCTTTGAGTTTTCGCAAATCGTTGTTGGGTGTGAATATAAAAATTTCGTCGGTGTACAGTTGCATACGCGAATTTGTTTCATCGTCCATGCTCTCGCTATCGGGGTTTTCAAGAATTTGGCGAATTTTTGCAAGCCAATCTACTGCGCCCACAGCATTTGCACCTTCTTTATACTTCCAGTGAGCGGCGTGTCCTTTTTCGGCAATTTCGTCCATGCGACACGTGCGAATTTGCACTTCCACCCATTTGTTTTCCTGTCCCAGCACGGTAGTGTGTAGCGATTCGTAGCCGGTGCTTTTGGGCGACGAAATCCAGTCGCGCAAACGGTTGGGATTAGGTCGGTATAAATCCGAAACAATTGAATACACGTTCCAACAAGCACTTTTTTCGTTTTCCGGCTCGGTATCTATAATAATGCGAATGGCGAATAGGTCGTAAATATGTTCAAACGAAACTTTGCTTGTTTGAATTTTTTTCCAAATCGAATGAATGGATTTTGGTCGTCCTTTTATTTCGCACCGCACGCCTTTTTCGCGCAATGCTTTTTCAATAGGGGCTATAAAATTACTGATATACGCATCGCGCATTGATTTTTTTTCGGCAAGTTTTTGCGCAATCATTTTGTACACATCGTTGTGCAGGTATTTCATGCACATTTCCTCCATTTCGTTTTTTATGGCATACAAGCCAAGTCGGTGTGCTATGGGCGCATAGAGCGTTGAAAGTTCTTCGCACAGACGTATTTGCGCTGCGTGGTCGTAGTTTTTTATTGAACGCAGTTCGTGTAATTTTTGTGCCAAAAGCAGTAAAATAATACGAATGTCGTCGGCTTGACTGAGGAGTAATTTTATGAAATTCTCGGAATGAAATTTGGATTTTGAGGTATCAATTTTGCGTACGCATGCAAGCCCTTCGACAATTATGCGCACGGCTTCACCATAATTTTCACTCAAATACTTTGTTGTAATTCTTTGATCTTGAAAAGCACTCAAAAGCAATACACTACATATTGCTTTGTCGCCAATGCCAATATTCGTTACTGCTATGTGTAGCGTTTCCATAGTGTCGCACATTTCTTCGGTAGAATCGTAGAGCTGAGCTTCGCTGTATGCTTTTTCAATCCGTTGAACATCGGTTTGTTTTATAAATGGCTGTGCGGCGGCGAGTATATCGGTAAAATCTATCATTTTCGTGGTTTTTCTAATTCAGTGTTTCACAAAAGTAAAAAAACGAATTAAAAAAACAAGAATTAAATTATAATTAAAGTGTATTTTTGCAGAAATAACAATTACGGTATGGAAACAACACGACAGCAAAAAATTTCTCGATTGGTGCAACGTGAGTTAGGTGAGATTTTTCAGAAAGAAACCTACACCATGTTTGACGGAGCGTTGATTACTCCTACAATTGTGCGCATAGCTCCCGATTTGTCGGTGGCAAAAGTGTATGTAAGTATTTTTGCACTCAAACGGGGACGTGGCGAAATTTTTGAAATCATTCAAGCTAATGTAAAAAAAATTCGTCAAATGCTTGCCGGACGCACCGGAAAACAATTGCGCATAGTGCCCGAACTTGCTTTTTTTATAGATGATTCTCTTGATTATCAGGAAAATATTGAGAAGATTTTAAGTCAAAAATAATGAACTACGACCCTATAAAATATACTTTGGGCACAGTGTTCAATGCCGCTCCGTGGTTGCGAAAATTATTTTATGCCATGCTTAACCTTTTGCTTTTACGCACGTGGCACATTCGTAAGCAGTTTAAACAATGGGCACAAACGGCTCCTGCCGATGCTCGTTTGCTTGATGCAGGTGCTGGTTATGGGCAATATGTGTATTATATGTCGAAATTTTCAAAATTGTGGAAAATCACGGGAATTGACTTGAAACAAGAACAAGTTGATGATTGTAATCGGTTTTTTGCTCGCATTGGCAAAGGAAATCAAGTGCAATTTGTCGCCGGCGATTTAACTAAATTTGTAACTCCACAAGCACAGGATTTTATTTTGTGTGTCGATGTTATGGAACATATTGAAGACGACGAAGCGGTATTTCGGAATTTTCACCAATTGCTCAAAGGTGGTGGCACGTTGCTTATTTCTACGCCTTCCGACAAAGGCGGTTCCGATGTTCACGACCATTCCGATGAATCGTTTGTGGGCGAACACGTGCGCGACGGATATAATATGGAAGATATTTCTGAAAAATTGAAAAATGCTGGTTTTTCACAGGTTGCAGCCTATTATTCATACGGAACGCCCGGTTCGATTGCATGGAAATTATCTATGAAATATCCGATTTTGCTGCTCAATTGTTCAAAATTATTCTTTGTTCTGCTGCCGTTTTATTATTGTATAGTGTTTCCTTGGTGTTTGTTACTCAATTTTTTAGATGTAAAAATGGAGCATAAGCAAGGAACGGGACTTATTGTAATGGCAATTGTCTAAACCATGATTGTAATAAGATTTAAAAGATTAACAGGATTTTAAAACAACGAATATCAATCTGAAATCACTAATTCCTGTTTCCTAACGCCTAATTCCTAAAAAAGATGACCCAATTTAAGATAACAAATGACGATTTTATAGACATAGTGCATAACAATCGTATGCGTAAACTGATAAAAAACGAGAGTTTCAATAATTTCAATGAAACTATTTTAGGTTTGGGAACTATTGGTACGAAAGCCAATACTATAGAAGCGTTGAGCGTAATATTCGATTTGGAAGGATTTACGGATTTCTGTAAACAAGTTGATCCACATTTGGCAGTGCCTCAGTACTTGAATAGTTTTTTGAAGTGGATTTTTAGTGAAATTAAGCATGAATTAATTTGCGAAACCTTCGATGACGGCTATTCTACGTGGGCAGATTTACCGTTTTTATCAAAGTATTTGGGCGATGGCTTACTTTTTTTGTGGAATGCAGCCCAATTGAGCGATGTGAGCATCAATAACATTATTGTAGCAATGTACCGAATATGCAAAAAATATGAAAGTGATTTCTTGCCCCAAATTGCACAAAAAGTAACACACCCACCATTTAAACTGCGTTGTGGTATAGCGCGTGGAAATATTTACAGCGTGGGAAACGGTAATGATTTCGTGGGACCGTGTATCAATATTTCGGCTCGTTTGCAAAAACTCAATTCGCTGTCGTTTTGTTTTTCACAACGTGGAATTGATGTGAATGCGTTTGGCGACGATTTTAGCTCAACATTTGTTACCAAAAAAGTGGCAATTCGCGGCATTGGTGAAAACGAGTTGGTGTGCATGAGCCGTGAGGAATATGACGGGCTTGCTAAGATTGAGAAGGATAAATTTGGTGATGTTTGATTGTTAATACCATTTTTTGTTAGCAAAAAGTATTTAAAAACTAAGAAAATACGATACACAATGCAAAAAACCATACAAACAGGAATAATCCAATTGGCAATAACTGCTGATGTGGCAACAAATAGAACCCGTTTAGCACAGCAAATTACTCAGTGCGCCAAGCAAGGTGCGCAACTCGTAGTGCTACAAGAATTACACGATAGTCCGTACTTTTGCCAAACCGAGGATGTGGCAATGTTCAACTACGCATACCCAATTCCGGGCGAGGCTACCGATTTTTATTCTGCAATAGCAAAGGAGTTGCACATAGTGCTGGTAACATCGCTTTTTGAAAAACGAGCACCGGGTTTGTATCACAATACGGCGGTGGTGTTTGAAGCCGACGGCAGCATAGCAGGCAAATACCGCAAAATGCACATTCCCGACGACCCAGCGTATTACGAAAAATTCTATTTTACACCTGGCGATTTGGGATTCAATCCTATAGAAACATCGGTGGGGAAATTAGGCGTGTTGGTGTGCTGGGATCAATGGTATCCCGAAGCGGCACGCTTGATGGCTATGAACGGTGCCGATATGCTGATTTACCCCACAGCCATAGGCTGGGAAAGTTCTGACAGCGATGATGAAAAACAACGTCAATGTTCGGCATGGCACATTGCCCAACGGGCGCATGCTGTATCAAACGGATTGCCGGTAATATCGGTGAATAGAGTAGGCGTAGAGCCAGACCCATCAGGAGCTACGAACGGTATTCAATTTTGGGGAACGAGCTTTGTTGCTGGAGCGCAGGGCGAAATTCTGGCACAAACGAGCAACACCGAAGAGGAAACAATTGTTGTTCCGATTTCGCTTACCCGTTCGGAACAAGTGCGTCGAATCTGGCCATTTTTTCGCGACCGCCGTATAGATGCTTACGGCGATATTGTGAGGCGATACGGAAATGAGTAAGCAAATGTCAATTGCTCATTTTAGACCTATTTGTTTCCTAAATATTTTTGAATTTTTCGGGCAACGCGCACTGCTGCACCTTCTTCGCCAAGTCGTTGGCGCAATTCTTTGTAACTTGCATATATTGCGGTGCGTTCGGTTTCGTTGAGTATTTTGTGTAATGCCTTGCGCAAATTCTGTGCTGTCATATCCGATTGCAATAGTTCGGGCACAATTTCCCGTTCCATAATAATATTGGGTAAGCCCAAGTGATTGAGCTTTACAAGCAATTTTCCAATATAAAAAGTTAAAGGATTTGTTTGATACACAATTACTTGTGGAATGTTGAGCAGAGCCGTTTCAAGCGTAGCAGTTCCGCACACGGTAATGGAAGCCACCGATTTGCTCAACAGTTCATAGGTTTGGTCAAAAACAATCGAAACATTGCTTGCCGAGATAAATGTACGGTAAAAATTTTCGGGAAAACGGCTCATACCAGCTATTACAAATTCATAGTCCGAAAATTCTTCGGAAATAGCCTGCATGGTTTTTAGATTTTCCCGAATTTCATATTCTCTGCTGCCAGGCATTACGGTAATAATCGGCTTGTGCGGAAGATTATTTGCCGTGATAAATTCATCGCTTGACGAAAATTTCGGCACAAATTCATAAATACTATCCAACAAGGGGTGTCCTACAAAATCGACTTTATAATTGTGGCGCGTTTCGTAAAATGTTTTGATAAACGGCAGTTCCACAAACATGTGATCAATACAGCGTTTTATGAGTTTCACTCGATTTTCTTTCCATGCCCATACTGTGGGAGAAATATAGAAAAATGTGGGGATACCAAGCTGTTTTGCGGTGGGGGCAATTTTTAAATTAAAACCCGGAAAATCAATAAAAATAATAGCATCGGGCATATATTGGGCTACATCCTTTTTGCAAAATTCAATGTTTTTCAAAATTTTTCGTGCATGTTTCACCACTTCTACCAAACCCATGTGGTCGTAGTCTTTGTAATGTTTTACCAACGTGGTAGCAGCGGCTTGCGCCATCTTATCGCCTCCCCAAATGCGAAATTCTGCGTTCGGGTCATTTTTTTTAATCTCTCGTATTACTCGCGATCCGTGCAAATCGCCCGATGCTTCGCCTGCTATTATGTAATATTTCATGTTTGTTGAGGTTAGAGATTTGGGCAATACGGTTGCTGTGTTGAAAGACCTAAAAATTATAAATAACTAGTGCAATGCAATACACCGACGATGGAATCATAATACCGTAACCGGCTCTATCGAATTTCATAAAGTAAAAAATCGAAAAGAATAAAAAAACAGGAATGAGCGACCAAATAAAAATATTGGTTGACAAGTCGCCTCCACCAGCTAAGAGACTTTCAAAAAATTCGCCCACAGTAAGTGTTTTTGTTAAAAAACGAGAGAGTCCAAGCAACGTGAGCGGCGGAAGTATAAACCCGATAATAATACCGGTAACGAGAGTGTCGAATCGTTTTAATTTTTCTTTCATGGTTTTTATTCTAAGAGTATCTATCGGAAACAGTACATACGATTAAAATTTTACATATTCTATTTTCCGGATGTCGTAGCAATCATTTCTTGCAAAACTCCCAAAGCCTCCATATCCGTACTTTCAATTTTGAGCGGTACTACGGTTGTGTGTTTTTGTTTTAGAAGATATTCATCGCTATCGGGCACTTCGGGTTCATAATTATCGAAGTGTCCCGTAAGCCAAAAGTAATCAATGTTTTGCGGGTCGGTTCTTTTGTCAAATTCCTCAATCCATACGCCTTTGGTTTGGCGGCAAATTCTAATTTCTTGCAATTCTCCAATACTATCAACTTTGGGGAAATTTACATTCAAAAACACATTGGTATTGAGTGAATTTTGCTCAATCATAGCGCAAGCAATCGTTTGAATGTGCGAACGATAGGGTTCAAAATCAGCATCGTGATGAGCGTCGGTAAGCGAGAATGCAATTGAAGGTATTCCATTAATTGCGCCTTCGCGAGCTGCGCCCACCGTGCCCGAATAAATGGAACAAATTGAAGCATTCGAACCATGATTAATGCCCGACACCAACAAATCGGGTTTCAGGGTTTTAAAAAATTTGTCAAGACCCATTTTTACGCAATCTACAGGTGTTCCGCTACATTCGTAGAACGAAAAATCGGGAGCGGTTTCAAGTGTACGCACACGCAAGGGGTCTTTAAACGTTATGGCATGAGACATTCCCGATTGTCCCACACGAGGAGCAATGGCTACCACTGTGCCTATTTTACGCATTTCTTCTATTAAGACATGGATGCCTTTGGCTTGATAGCCGTCGTCGTTGGTTATGAATATTATTGGGCGTTTCATTTGTTTAAAATGTAGGAATGTAGAGTATTTCTAAATCGCTATTTTCTGATTTTCTGTTATTTAATCATGGTGGC